>DAOVVG010000069.1 GCA_030632175.1 Gammaproteobacteria bacterium | reverse complement strand
CCTGCTTGAAGACACCGCAACTGTCAGGGACACGTCACTGCCGGGCACCGATCAACCCGTTACAGTTTACCGCGCCAGAAAGGCAGGCCAGCCGGTTGCACTGGTCATGACACCGGTTGCTCCGGATGGCTACAATGGCACCATCAAGCTGCTTGTTGGCATCAATGTCGACGGCACACTGAGCGGCGTCCGGGTCGTGGCTCATCGTGAAACACCGGGGCTTGGCGATGCCATTGACGAAACCCGCTCGGACTGGATACACCTGTTTGATAACAAGTCACTGGGTAACCCGCCGCTGGATCGCTGGAAAGTGAGCAAGGACGGGGGGGATTTTGATCAACTCACCGGTGCAACCATTACCCCGCGGGCTATCGTCAAGGCAGTGCGGCAGACCTTGCTATACTACCGTGACAATCAGGACAGCTTATTTGGCGGAAATGAGTCAAACCTGCCCCCAGGCGGGCAGGCAAACCAGCAGGACAGCAGCCCGTGAACGATCCTACCTATACGCACATTCTCAAAGAGGGCCTGTGGCTGAACAACCCGGGGACCGTGCAATTGCTTGGCCTGTGCCCGTTACTGGCCGTAACCACTACCGTCATCAACGGCCTGGGGCTGGGACTCGCGACCACACTGACACTGGTAGCCTCGAATGTCATCGTTTCACTGATCCGCAAACTGGTTCGGCCGGAGATCCGCATCCCTGTGTTTGTACTGATCATCGCCTCCATTGTTACGGTGATTGAACTGGCAATGAATGCCTGGCTGCATGATCTCTACCTGATACTGGGCATATTCATTCCACTGATTGTTACCAACTGTGCCATCATCGGTCGCGCGGAATCGTTTGCTTCAAGACACACCGTGGATCGCGCCCTGCTGGATGGACTCGCCATGGGTATTGGTTTTACGCTGGTACTGGTTGCGCTCGGCGGCATGCGTGAACTCATCGGACAGGGTACCCTGCTGGCACAGGCACACCTGATGTTTGGCCAGTTCGGCAATCAGCTGGAAATAACCTTCATCAAAGACTACCGCGGATTTCTGCTGGCCATCCTGCCACCGGGCGCTTTTCTCGGACTCGGCTTCCTGATCGCCGGCATAAATATCATCAATGCCCGACGCGAAAGAAAAGCAGTTATCAAGACCTCTCCAGCCAGCCAGCCTGTGCAGGCATAGACACACTCGACCAACCGTGAACCGCAGCAAGCGTCAGGAAATCTTCACGCGATGGCGTGACGCCAACCCTGAACCAACTACCGAACTGCAATACAGCAATCCGTTTCAGCTGCTCATCGCAGTGATACTGTCCGCACAATCGACCGACGTCGGCGTCAACAAGGCCACCAAAAGTCTGTTCAAAAAAGTAAAGACGGCGGCTGCCATGCTCAGGCTGGGTGAAGCAGGACTGAAAGAACACATAAAAACGATTGGTCTTTTCAACACCAAGGCCAGCAACATTATCAAGACCTGCACCCTTCTGGCGGAACAACACAACGGCAAGGTCCCGGAAGATCGCGCCGCACTGGAGGCATTACCCGGTGTCGGACGCAAAACGGCTAACGTGGTACTCAATACGGCCTTTGGTCAGCCCACCATTGCCGTGGACACGCATATCTTCCGGGTATCCAATCGCACCGGCATCGCACCCGGCAAGAATGTGATTGAGGTTGAAAAACGACTGCTGCGACTGGTGCCGGATGAATTCAAGCTCGACGCGCATCACTGGCTGATTCTGCACGGACGCTATACCTGTATTGCCCGCAAACCGCGCTGCCAGTCCTGTATAATTTCCGATTTATGTGAATACAAACACAAACAACTGGACTAAAGTCTATACACGAGCGGCTCCCCTGTCTGATCCAGACCCCAAATAATATTGTAACTCGCTGTTTTTCTGGTATATTCACACCAGATTCAAGGGGGACAGGTCGTTTCCCCGCCACGAAAGGCAGGCGCAGAAACTTTCTGCTTGAGTCAATGTCGTATTGATTGACGCAATACCCGGGGCAGCTGCCCTTTTATTAAAACCCACATGGAGACATCTACATGTCAGAAAAAAATACAATGAAACCTCTTGCAATCGCCCTGGGCGCAGCATTCGTTACTTCATTAGCCAGCATCCCGGTTGCCAATGCAGCGGAAAACCCGTTTGCAATGTCCGAGCTGTCCAGCGGTTACATGGTCGCTGAAAACCAGGCGGAAGGCGGCGACAAGGCCAAGGCTGAAGGCAAATGCGGTGAAGGCAAGTGCGGCGCTAACAAGGCCGAAGGTGAAGGCGGCGCTGAAAAGGCCAAGGCCGAAGGTAAGTGCGGTGAAGGCAAGTGCGGCGGCGAGAAGAAGACAGAAGGTGAAGGCAAGTGCGGCGGCGAGAAGAAGACAGAAGGTGAAGGCAAGTGCGGCGGCGAGAAGAAGTAATAACCGCAGCAACTTGTTGTGAGCACTAAAACCTATCCTGTCACAGGATCCGGACTTGGCCTGCGGCGGTCCCTGATGGGACCGCTGCGGGACAACCCGCCAGAGCCGGTTGATTTTTTTGAAGTCGCCCCCGAAAACTGGATTGGTATCGGTGGCAAGATGGGCAAGGACTTTCGCCACTTTACTGAACGTTACCCGTTTGTCGCCCATGGACTATCGCTGTCGATCGGCAGCCCTTCTCCGCTGGACGAGACCTTTCTTCATCGGGTCAAACGCCTGCTCGATGAACATAATTTTCGTTTTTATTCCGAACACCTGAGTTACTGCAGTGATGACGGTCATCTCTATGACCTGATGCCGATTCCTTTTACCGAAGAAGCCGTACACTATGTCGCCGCGCGTATCCGGCGTGTGCAGGACATTCTTGAACGTCGCATTGCCATGGAGAATGTGTCCTACTACGCGGCACCCGGCAAGGAAATGGAAGAAATTGAATTTCTGAATGCCGTACTCGAAGAAGCTGACTGTGATCTGCTGCTGGATGTCAATAACATCTATGTAAACAGCATCAATCACAGCTACAACGCAGAAGAATTCCTGAAATCCCTGCCGGCTGAACGTATTGCATACTGCCACATCGCCGGCCATTATGACGAAGCCGACGACCTGAAAGTCGACACCCACGGTGCAGCCGTTATCAAACCGGTCTGGTCACTGCTGGAAACTGCCTACCAGAATTTTGGCGTTTTCCCGACACTGCTTGAACGCGACTTCAACATACCTCCTGTTCCTGAATTACTCACCGAGGTCAGCCAGATCTCGACCCTGCAATCCAGGTGGGACAACAGCCATGACAAAGATATCGCACATGGAAACCTCACCTGAGTTTATTCGCCGGCAGTATGAATTTGCCGCGCATATCCGCGACCCGGATCACCAGCCTGCACCCGCTGAGATTGAAGACCGGCGCATGGCAATTTACCGGGAACTGTTTTACAACAACGTAGAGAGTTTCCTGAGCGGCACCTTCCCGGTACTGCGCACACTGTATAAAGATCCAGACTGGCACCTGCTGGTACGCGATTATTTCAGCAACCACCGGGCCCAGACCCCCCTGTTTCTGGAAATCCCGCGTGAGTTTCTGAGCTGGCTGGAAAATGAACGCACCGCACAGGCTGATGATCTGCCGTTTCTCTATGAACTCGCCCATTATGAATGGGTTGAACTGGCACTTTCCATTTCAGAAGAATCACTCGACCGGGGTGACGTTAATTCAGAGGGCAACCTGCTGACCGGCATACCGGTGCTCTCGCCGTTGGCCTGGCACCTGAGCTATCGTTTCCCGGTCCATAAAATCGGGCCGGATTTTATGCCGGACGAAGCGGGTGAAGCGCCGACAAATATCGTGGTGTATCGCAACCGTGAAGACGAGGTGTGTTTCATGGAAGTCAACCTGGTGACCAAGCGACTGCTGGAACTCATCAGCGAGAATAACAACGAAAGCGGTGAACAATTATTAACCCGTATTGCAACCGAGATGTCTCACCCGCAACCGGATGTCGTCGTCAAGGGTGGCAGTGAAATACTCGAGGGCCTGGCACAAAAAGACATCATTGCGGGCACCAGAAACAACCTATAAAAAACAGTAACGTCACAATGGCGTTACTACATACGGAGGGGGCAGCGATGATCGGTTTACTTAATTTTTTCCAGAACCTGCTGGACAAAACACGCGCCATTGATTTTCTGGCACCGCTGGCACTGCGGCTGTACCTGGTACCCATTTTCTGGATGGGTGGCACACATAAACTGAATAATGCCGGTCTTGATTGCATGAGCAATGATGCCGGCGGCTGTAACTTCGCCCCCAAGCAGGACATTATTGACTGGTTTGGTAATCCCGACTGGGGACTCGGCCTGCCGTTTCCGGAACTGATGGCCTACCTGGCTTCCTACACAGAGTATTTTGGCGCGATTCTGCTGCTGATCGGACTCGCCGTACGCTGGATCTCGATACCGTTGATAGTCACCATGGTGGTGGCTGCCGTAACCGTGCATTTACCCAACGGCTGGTCAGCCATTGCTGAAGGAAGCGGTATCTTCGCCACTCCGCGCACCGAAGGCGCCATAGAGCGGCTGGACACAGCCAAGGAAATACTGCAGCAACACGGCAACTACAGCTGGTTGACCGAGAATGGCAGCTTTGTCGTTCTCAATAATGGCATCGAGTTTGCTGCCACCTATTTAATCATGTTACTGGCCTTGCTGTTTATGGGTGCCGGAAAATATTTCAGCCTGGATGACTGGATTGCGCGCAAATGGCGCACCAAAGAATAGACCATAGCTGTCGTTACTGACCGGTTCTCTGCCACACACAAGCGCACCGGCCAGCCGACACTTCTACAAATAATCGGGGGCTTTTGCATGGACGTCTTACCCGGAGAAACATTTCCTGTCGTTGCCGGCATCATGCAGGTCTTTGCCGCCCTGTTTGTCATCATGATTGGTCTGGGCGTGATTGCAGTCATCGTGATGTTTGTCATTGACATCACGCAGACCAAGAGTGCCATTCGCCGAAATTATCCGGTTGTTGGAAGGTTCCGGTATTTCTTCGAACACATCGGTGAATTCTTCCGCCAGTACTTTTTCGCAATGGACCGTGAAGAATTGCCCTTCAATCGGGCACAACGTTCATGGGCCTACCGCGCAGCCAAGAATATCGATAACACGGTTGGCTTTGGCTCTACCCGCGACCTGCGTCCAACCGGTACCGTGATGTTCGTAAACTGCCCGTTCCCGACACTCGGTGAAGACGCGGCGGCAGTCGGTGACGTCACAGTCGGACCCTACTGCAGAAATCCCTACACCACCGATTCCCTGTTCAACATTTCCGGCATGAGCTATGGCGCTATTTCAAAGCCTGCTATTCTGGCGCTGTCGCATGGAGCAAAAGCGGCTGGTTGCTGGATGAATACCGGCGAAGGTGGTCTGTCGCCCTACCACCTGGAAGGCGGTGCAGATATCGTTTTTCAAATCGGCACGGCCAAAAACGGGGTGCGTGACCTGCAGGGAAACCTGGATGACGACAAGATACGTGAAGTAGCTGCACACGACAGTGTACGCATGTTCGAGCTCAAAATGAGCCAGGGGGCCAAACCGGGTAAAGGCGGCATACTTCCCGGTGGCAAGGTCACGGAAGAAATCGCAACTATTCGGGGCATAGCCGTCGGTGGAGACGCCATCAGTCCCAACCGTCACATTGATATTAATTCAAATACCGAGCTGCTCGACGTCATCAACCGGGTACGCGATGTCTCCGGGAAACCTGTCGGCTTCAAGGCCGTCATCGGCGCCTATGGATGGCTGGATAACCTGTTCAAGGAAATTCTTGAGCGCGGCATTGAAAGCGCACCGGATTTTATTACCGTTGACAGCGCCGATGGTGGCACCGGCGCCGCACCCATGCCGTTAATTGATGATGTCGGACTACCGCTGCGTGAAAGCCTGCCGTTGCTGATCGACAAGCTGAATGAATACGGTCTGCGTGACCGTGTAAAAGTGATTGCTTCCGGAAAACTGATCACGCCAGCCGATGTTGCCTGGGCGCTGTGCATGGGCACTGATTTTGTCGTGTCTGCACGCGGCTTCATGTTTGCGCTGGGCTGCATTCAGGCTTTGCAATGCAACAAGAATACCTGTCCGACCGGCATCACCACCCATAACAAACGTCTGCAAAAAGGACTAAATCCCGAGGACAAAGCGGTACGTGTTGCCAGCTATGCAAAAAATATGACCTATGAGGTCGGCATTATTGCGCATTCCTGTGGTGTCAAGGAACCAAGGGAACTACGCCGCTTCCATGCCCGCGTGGTCGGCAACAACGGCTTGTCTATTCCCCTCAATGAGCTACATCCGGATATACAGCGCCCGGAGAAGGCTGCCAGCACAGCCTGACGGAGCAGCCGATGGCGTCAGGAACCGAACATGCCATATTGATCCTCTCCGGTTTGCTGCTGCTCGCCATTATCATTCAGCCGCTGGCCCGGAAAGCTCATGTTCCCTTTACGGCAACACTGGTCATCGCCGGTTTCATTGCATCGGAGCTGCTGGTTATGGCCGGCATTGACACCGGTATCAGGGCAGGCAATTTCCATGACCTGATCTTCTTTGTATTTCTACCCATTTTGGTATTTGAGTCGGCCTACAACATCAATGCCGGGCTACTGTGGAAAAATCTGCTGCCAATACTGTTCCTGGCCATCCCCCTGATGTTGCTGTCGACAGTGATAAGCGCCACGCTGATTTATTTCGGCATTGCTCATCCAACCGGCTTCCCATGGATTGCAGCTTTACTGACCGGTGCGCTGCTGTCAGCGACCGACCCGGTGGCCGTGGTTGCTTTACTGCGACAGATGGGTGTCTCGGAACGACTTGCCATCCTGATGGAAGGTGAAAGCCTGTTCAATGATGCAACAGCCATCGTCGTCTTCAGTGTATTTCTGGCAATAGCAACAGGCACCGACGGACCCATGTCAGTAACGGACGCTACCGGGCATTTCCTGCGCGTTTTCTTTGGTGGCATTCTGGTGGGAGTGAGTACAGGTCTGGTATTTTCTGTGCTGGTAAAACTCGTCGGTGAAACAATTATCAAGGCACTGGCGACCGTTATCAGCGCCTACCTGGCATTTATCATTGCCGAGTCAGTGCTGCATGTATCCGGGGTGATGGCAGTACTCATCACCGGACTGATCCTCAGTTACAGGGCTCAACATGCAGCACCCGGCGAGCATGCCGGATTCGAGCAGGAACTCTGGGAATTTAACGCCTATGTAGCCAATGCACTGGTGTTTCTCCTCATGGGAGTCACCATCACACTCGGCATGTTTGAAGAACGCTGGCTCGCCATGTTGATAGGCGTAGCGGGTGTCCTGCTGGCCCGCACACTGGGTATCCTTACCTGTGTTCCACTGTTAAACAGGTTAGCCCCCATTGAACCCATCAACCGTCCCTTCCAGATCGTCATGCTGTGGGGCGGACTGCGAGGTGCCGTGACACTCGCCCTGGCCCTGTCCTTGCCAACATCACTTGATTACTGGTGGACCATCCAGTCTATAGCCTTTGGCGTGGTTCTGTTTACGCTGTTCATACAAGCCACCAGTACTGCGCCTTTATTGCGTCACTATGGCTTGAGCAAACACTGACAACCACCGGAAGAAATTCAGAATGCAGGGTATTTTTCGGAAGCAACCCGTTTGAACCCGGCGATTAATCCGGCACGCACTCGAACAAATCAACTGCTGAAATCGCGGACGAGATCCGCTCCTACATCAGGGTATGCACCTGTAGGAGCGGATCTCGTCCGCGATTGCAATATTAATCTAATAACACACAGAATTTACCCGGGCCGCTAGCCAACAAATGCCCGGCTAACAGCAGACGCTGAACACCCACATGAACCATGTGGCAATGACTGCACTAAAACCCGCCACATCACCCGGAGAGATGATGAAGCGTGACCCACATCCCGGTTTCAAACCCGCGGTCCGGGTAATACTAAAATCCGACCCGGGACAGGTAACTTTCCGGGCCGGATCTGGAAGGATCTAAAGAGGTACTCGCAGGGACCTGGCTCGTCGTTACGACCATTGCACACGCCCCCTGACATCGTGACAATGCAGTCCGGTCCCTTGCGTTTTAACCAGCTTCGCGCGTACCCCCCTGTCACTTCAGGGCGCGCACCATGTCCAGCAAGGTCTTGTCATCCCATTCCCGGCTGCCGATGGCCCGGTAAGCAATTGTGCCATCCGGCGCCACAACATAGGTCGTTGGCAGCCCCTTCACCGGCCACTGCTCAATCACTTCACCTGCCTGGTCCATCAGTATCGGAAAGTCAGTCGGATAATCCGCTGAAAAAATAAAAATCGTATCTTCATCTTCGCCCATGTTAATCGCCAGCATCGCGATACCTTCCTGTTTCAGCTGGTGCCAGGCACGATTCATTGAAGGCAGTTCTTCCCGACAGGGCGGACACCAGGTTGTCCAGAAATTGATGATGACTGGCTTGCCACGATAATCTGACAAACGGTGTGTCTTGCCATTGGTGTCCTGCAAGCTAAAGTCAGGCGCCTGCACATCACCGGAAATCGGCGTCAGCGTACCTGCAGCCTGTGTACTCCCTGCAAGGATCAGCAACAGGGCAACAAGGGTGCCGTGGAATATTTTCATAGCTCTTCCTGTTGATGTAATAACATCATTTCAGCCTGTCAACGTCCGGCGCACAAACAATACCCTTGATTTCTCCGGTACGCAGCTTATCGCCCTCCGCCCAGCTCACATCAAGATCAAACATCGACCCCGGCGGAATACCATAGGCAGTCAGGCCCCAGTTATAGTCACCGGACAAATACTCCTGCTGCGTCGGGAACATTCCCCAGCGCACCACCAGTTTAGCTGCAGGACTGGCCTCTTCATCCGACCAGGACTCAATTAACGGCTCTTTCAGCAGGATCCCGCGCTGCTTGCCTTTATATCGCATACGCCATTGTGTCAGGTCAATGGATACCGGCTGACCGCTACCTGACCTGCCACTATTACGGATAATTGTCTGGAACATACAACTGGTCGCCATGGCTTCAACAACTTCTCTGGAAAAGTCATGTTTCATGAACATTGCACGCGTCTGGTCCGGCAGACGCTGCACCAGTTCAATTTCTATATCGCCTTCAATGAAATGCCACTTTTCAAGACCATTGTCCTCGTTGCTGCTGCGCTGAACCCCGGCATGAGCAAGCCACGCCATTGTGAATCCACACGCCAGCAGTCCGACCGTAACAACGGTTCTCAAAATACCCGACATTGTATTGCCTTATTCAGCCCGGGGGTAAATGTTACAGCATAACGTGCTTTGACCGAACCGGCACCCCTCCCGGTTTTAACTTCCAGCAGATCCGGCAGTTCACCAACATTATGCAGGCCGAAAGAATAGCAAACATGGTAAAGTCAGTGATACGGTAATAATTCATAATCTTCCACAAAATATTGGGGTCAGAATATGTACGGGACCGGTTTAATCTCCACCTTGCTGGGCGCCTTTCACATGGCGGAAGTCTCCATGCGCTACAGTCAATTTGTCCCGCGGGTCTATAATCTTGTCCGATCACTGGGCTTTGAACAGGGAAAAATCACTCCCTCCCGGGCATTTTGCTCAGATGAAAGTCAGGGCTACCCGATCATTCTTATTGCCAAGCACTTCGGTACCTTT
>DAOVVG010000106.1 GCA_030632175.1 Gammaproteobacteria bacterium | reverse complement strand
GATCCAGCAGGTAACCGTTGGCGGCATGGACCTCTACACCGTCGAAGCCAGCTTCCCTGGCACGTGTTGCTGCCTGGCGATATTGATCCACAATACCGGGCATCTCGTCTATGCGTAGCGCCCTTGGTTCAACAAAAGCTTTCAATCCCTCGCAGGTAACAGCGTCACCTTCGGGCTTGATGGCAGAAGCGGATACCGGTCGCATGTTATCCGGCAACAGATCAGGGTGAGAGATGCGGCCGCAGTACCATAGCTGCACAAACATACGACCGCCCTGCGCATGGACCGCGTCATTCACAGCACGCCAGCCCTGCACCTGTTCCCTGCTGTGAATGCCCGGTGTTGCCGGATAACCGATGCCTTCCGGCGATACTTGCGTTGCTTCAGAGATGATCAGGCCGGCGCTGGCGCGCTGCTCATAGTAGGTCACATTCATGGCCTGCGGCACATTGCCGGGCATGGCAGCCCGGTTACGCGTTAGCGGCGCCATTACCATGCGGTTCGGTAATGTCAGGTCACCCAGGCTGATGGGCGAGAATAAATCAATGTTCGTCATGTCTTCCGTGCCGGTTTTCATGCGGTTATCTCCAGTATTACCAATGACTCAACGCTTGCGGGACGACGATAATATTGACCGGTTCCATGCGCTGAGTATAGTTTGTGATGACGTATGCTGGCACAATATGGCCATGGTTGTTGAGAACGCAGGTCCCGGGAACAGGCTATTCCCACGTATCATCTCTGTTTATTGCAGGCACATCCAGCCCTGAGAGAGAAAACCGGCCAGCACCCTCAAGCACGGCTAATCAGAATACCCCCTGCACCCGGATGGCAAACCGGGCCTCATTTATTGCAGGTGTATTACCGGGGCCGGTAAATGTTTTCCATTTGCCGTCGTTACAAATGTCGCGACGTCATCCGCCGGGGCAGTCCGTGTTAAAGTACGCTAACCCCTTGACGGATACTGCAAAAGTTATCTAATGTGGGTTATAAGGTTTGGAACAGGGCAGTTATGGAAATAACAACAAAGCAGGAACAGCGAATCCTGCAGGCGACTGAAGATTTCAGCAGGGCGATGCATATCCGCAATGCGATGAGCGTGCGCGTTGCCACGCGGGTGACGGCCATTTTGCGGATCGGGATGGTAAGCCTTGGTGCAGTAACGCTCATCCTGCTTATGATGCTGTATGCGTTCACATCCAAGATGGATGCGATGATCATCGCGCTGGACACGATGAACGTGGAGTTTTCCTCGATGTCCGAGGACATGACGATGATGAGGACAACGCTCTCTGGCATGGAGCGCAATATCTCCCATGTTCCTGACATTACCCTGGCGACCAGCGATATCACCGGCACCGTTGGCGAGATGCGCGTCGAGGTCGACAACATGCAACAGAGCATTGGCAGTCTCAATAACCAGGTTCACGGGATTACCGGCCAGGTTGGCAACATGACCTGGCAAATGCGCGGACTGGATCCCGCGGTACAACACATGGGCAGGGATGTTAACCGCATGTCCGGCCCGATGCGTATGTTCAACATTTTTAATCCAATGGATTAATCATGCATAACGACAATACTGACCCCCCAAACGAAAAAACGGCTGACGCCTTTGAGGCGATTGCCGGTGCGATGACCGAGTTCCGCCAGGAGATGGAGCATTTCGATGGTCTCGGTACGAAAATTGCGAACAGAACCCGTTTTATTGTACGGAGCGTTTTTGCCACCCTGATCATCTCTTCTATCTACCTGGTGTTCATGATCTTTCAGATGGCCAATAACATGAGCGTCATGACAGACCACCTGGAGAGCATGTATAGCCGCTTCGGTTCCATGTCACAGGATATGCGCGAGATCACCGGACTCGTCGATTCGATGGGGAAGAGTATTTCCGGGATTCCCGTGATTGCTCAATCCATGGTGGAGATGAATGAGGATGTCGGCGCCATGACCGGTTCGGTTTTTGAGATGAACACGAGTGTTACCACCATCGATAACGACATGATCAGGATCAACGTGGACATGCAGGAGATAACCGGAAGGCTCACCAATATGAACCGCGCGGTCAACTGGATGAGCAACGACGTCAACGAGATGGCCGCACCGATGAATAGCGGACCGATGTCGGGATTCTGGCCGAGGTAGAGAACCAGGGCGGAAGCTGGGGGCGGAAATCGGGGACAAACCAGCATTACCGCTACCAATAAGCAACTGCCCTGCCGGAAAACGTGGTCTGTCCCTGATTCTTTTCTTATACAATCAGAATATGTCAAAAATAGAAAACAGCCTTACCGATGTTGCTCGCAACATGATGAGCGGCGTTGTGCAAATCCATGTAGAAGGCAACGTGGAAGAAGATACCCAGTCGGTAATGAATCCCGCGATCAAAATACCCGGCATCTGGGCCGGCTCGGGATTCTTCATCAAACATGACAAGCTCGAGGGCCATATCGTTACCAATGCCCACGTGGTAAGAAATGCGGTCAAAATCGAAGTCAGCTCGATGCTTACCAGTGAAGAAAGATTCGAAGCAGAAGTGGTCGGGCTGGTAAAAACACTTGAGCCTGATGTAGCGCTACTCAGGCTTAGCGATAAAGAACTGCTGCGTTTTAAAACGCTGGCACTCAGGGACATTGAATACCTGGAACTCAGGGAAGGCCCAAGCCCGTCGCGCGGCGAGGAAATCAAGGCAATCGGATACCCCATGGGGATGGTAGAACCAAATATTTCCGGCGGTGAAATTACCAACTTCATATCCGGGTCAGAGTACACAACCGAAAGATTTGTTACGGATGCGGCGATCAATCCGGGGAATTCAGGCGGACCAAGCGTCAACACGGATGGCAAGGTGGTCGGTTTAAATACAGCGGTAATGGTTGAGGCTGATAATATCGGTTTTATAACGCCAGCAGGTTTTGTGAAAATCATTCTTGATAACCTGCTACAGAAAAACGAACCGCACTTCGCGGGCATTGGCGGCAGGCTGCAAAAGAATGCGGACAACTTTAATCCACTATTAAAACAACCGACTGCAAAAGGCGTGATAGTAGACAGGATCAAACCGGGTGGCTTTCTTGAGGCGGCAAATATCCGCAAGCGGGATGTCATTCTTTCCATAAATGGTGTCGAATTTGATCGTCATGGCATTGTCATTGGCAAGGAAGGCCACTTCAGACACAAGAATATTTACGATGTAATGAAGCTGGTTCCAATCGGTGAGGCGGCTGAGGTCGTTTATCTCAGAAACGGTGAAACCAGTACCGCCAATGCCATCGCGATGCGTAATCCGGAAAGCGGTGTTCGCTCCAACCCCATCATCGAGGAAATAAAATATCTTGAAGTGTTTGGTATGATCATCCAGGAACTGAGTGTGGAAATCATCGAGGCGATGCGCAACGTGGATACCACTACCCAGATTGAAATGCTACAAACTATCGAACAGGAAAAACCAATCCTGGTGGTCACACACATTCACCAGGGAACCCAGGCAGATGAAATGGAATGGCCTGTAGGCGAAATGATCGTTACAGCAAATGAAGAAGAAGTTTATACCCTGGACGAACTGAAAAACGTGCTGGAAAAAAACGCGGGCGGCACCGTTCTGCTGGAATGTCGTAATGGCACGATTGGTTATTTTCGGGTTGAATAAAAGATCCCTACGCTTTTTACAGAAACGGGACTGCAATTACGGCCACCGGTTACCTGCTGCCCTTTCAGAAAACGTGGTCTGTCCCTGATTAAATACTTACACTCGTTAAATTTTTAGCCCGTCAGCCCCCTGGCAAAGTTTATTTCTATCCAACTGTTTTTCTTATCTTTAATCCAGATATCACCCAACCCGGCCGGATCCGACTGCATCTCGTTGGACGGCATGGCAACCTTGGTCTATTCTTATCGGTAGCCTTATTATAAGGTCACAAAAGAAAAATATTGCGGAGGGGCAATATCATGCAACAGTCAACTACATTCGCTCTGGGCACACTTGTGTTATTCATGCTCGGGTCTCCCGTTTTAAACGCAACATCGAGTGATCAGGTATCCAACATCTTTGTCTCGGTTACCGGCAATAACAGCATGTCCGTGGTTCGCTGCGTCACCACGAGCGCTGGCGAGAACTCCGGTCTGCCAGGTGATGATGGACTGGCGTGCCAGGAAGCAGACAACCAGGTCGTCGGTTTCCGTACCTCATGGCCGGCCAATCAGTACAAGGGCGAAGACGCGTGGTGGTGGTCCGGTCTGAGCGGCGAGGTAATCGGCCTGAGAGCCAGCAACACCGCACACCCGTTATTGAAAGATAAAAACCGCAAAATTGTCGACACCTACACCTATCCCGGAGTACCAGCGGGGCTTCCAACCAGCGGCTCCAACTTCATCGGTGTTTCGCCAAAAGGCAAGACCGCCTGGAACTCGGCTCGCGAGATTGACGAGATCCAGGAAATCGACATCGACCCGAAAAGCGATACCTTTGGCCAGATCCTGACCCACATCCCGGTACCGATTTCGGCTGACGCAAGCCCCGGTTCCGCAACCCGCGGCAAGATGCGCCCCTGCGACATGAGCATCACGCCGGATGGCCAGTACCTGTGGGAACCGGATATCGGCGGTGAAACCGTGACCGGTGTGGATATCGACGCCAGGTCGGTCATGGCCCAGATCACATTGCCCAGGGAAGATCCGGCCAACCGCGTGGTGCCCTTCATGCTGACCACCAACGGCACAGTGGCACTGGTGGAAAACTTCGAGGCACCGTTTGGTACCGAGTCCATCATTGATGTTTCAAACCCGGGCAACCCGGTCCATGTGAAAAAGCTGACCCAGGCAGACGGCCTCGGCATCACGCCCATGACCAGCGAGTTCACACCGGACGGCAAGTACGCCTACATCATCGTCAACGGATCACCATCCGTTCCGGGTGGAATCAACGTACTCGATCTGAATACCCTGCAGCTCACCAAGACGATTGCACTGCCTGCCGGTTGCCGTCCGCACACCGGTGATTTCACCAACGATGACGGTTACTTCGTGGTGAACTGTTCCGGCAACGGCTCTGTTGCGATCATCAGCAACGAACTGCAGGAAGTGGTGCAGGAAGTTGCCTTGAGTGGTACGTCACCGCGCGGGGTGGTTACCCGCTAGAGGGCCTGCTGAAAGGGTTCAGCAGGAGTGCTCTTTCACCGTCTCGTTAATCCGGGACTGATTCTCTGCACGTTACTGGCAACAGCCGGAGCACACGCTCCGGCTGTTGCCGCTGACGCACCCGATTTCCATTTAAGCGTCGTTACACACGAGTCCGGACATTTTTCCTGGGATGCCGCCGCCCGGCTGGTGCAAACTGCCGGTGAGAGTGGCTTGAGAATCCAGCCGGAACTTGCCGCCAAACCCGGCGAGCAAATGCCCGGCACGGACACGCCTGATCTGATTCTGATGCCGCTGCGCAGCCTGGCAACACAGGTACCCGCGCTGGAAATCCTCGAACTGCCCTTTTTATTTACCGGTGTGGATGCCATACACCAGGCCTTCGACAACGATCTGGGCCATCTGCTGCGTAAGCAGGCGCGCCAACAGGGCTGGGAGTTGCTGGCGTTGTGGGATGAAGGCATGCAAATGCTGTCGGGCAACCGCCGCTATGACCGCGCCATCAATCTTACCGGCATGGAGTTCATCCTGTTACGCAACGACCCGGTCGCCGTAAGACAGTTCACTGCCCTCGATGCCTGGACCCGCACGGTGCAACCGCAAACACGCGAACAACTGCTTCGGGAATGCATGATCGGCAGCCGCTCGGCAAGCCTGCAAAGGCTCTGGTACGAAAGACTGGACCGGGTGCACCTGGATCTGAGTTTAACCGCACACCGTTACGAAGGCTGGGTGGTGATAACACCGTCGGCAAACTGGAGCCGGCATAACGAAAAGGACAAGGCTGCGCTGCTGCAGGCACTGTCATCGACAACACAGTGGCAGCGCGCGGATGCACAGCAACGTGAAGCAAACGCCCTTGAGCAACTAAAAACGTCAGGCATGCGCATACACACCCTTGATGCCGAACAGCGCGTGGCTTTTATTGAGCGACTACCGACCCGGGATACACTGCTGTCAGACACGCTGAAACCGTCGCTCAGGCAGAAGCTAGTCGCTGCCGCAACAACCGTCGTCGTCACGCGACCTGATGGGCAGAAAACGCTGCCGAAAGCGCAGCCAGCAACCCCGGGCGGCTAAGGCGACCACTGCCCAGGCGGCCAGCATATTCACCAGCGCGCCTGGTGATACCCAGAGTTTTTCACCGGCCTCAACCAGGTCGAGACTGGCCAGCGGGTCAAATACCGGCGTAAAGCCGGTACCCAGCCACAGGTTCACAGCAACGCCGGCCACCAGTGACGCAACAACCAGACTGCTCGTGTAGATAATCACAGTGCGTTTACCGATGGTCTTGTACAGGGCAAACAATTCCGGCAGGTTGGTCGCCGTACCCGTGACCAGAAACACGATCGCAGCGCCGGGCCCGGCGCCGGTTGCCAGCAGTGTTGCCACCAGCGGGATATGGGCAACCGCACACACGTAGATGCTGGCACCCAGCAGCGCAGCGGCCAGCAAACCGACAAAAGAGTTCGCACCCAGGTAGCGTGCACTCCACTCGGGCGGGATGGCGACACTCAGCGCGCCTGCCAGCAATATGCCAATAAAGAGATAAAAACCAATGGTCGGGCCGAGTGTGAAATAAGCCCAGCGCAAACCCGAACATGCACGGCCAGGAAAATTTTTCCTTACCTCGCTCGCCTCGCCACCACTTTCGCCGCAACAGGCAGGCGTTTCTTCCGGCACTTCCGGCAGCGGCTCCCTTTTGTCGCCAAAGCGCTCCGTCATGGTGCCAAGAAAAAACGGCAGCAACAGGCCAAGCAGAATATAGGCCAGCGTGATGTGTGTGCCCAGCAGCGCGAAGCTGAGAATAACTGCAGCCGGATTGATGATGGGCGTGGCGGCTGTGAACGCCATGACCGGACCGATACGCACGCCGGCACGGTACAGGCTGATGGATATCGGGATCACACCACAGGAACAAATGGGCAACACTCCACCCAGTGCAATGGCGCCGCCCATGGCACCCATGCCTTTATGGTTGAGGTACTTTTTCAGCCCGCTGGAGGGTATGAACTCGTGAATCAGCCCGGCAAAGAACAGACTGATCAGAATCCATGCAGCGGACTCAGCAAGAATGACCCAGGTGGTCTGCACGAATTGCACCACCCAGGGATACATCAGTCTGCGCCGTCCAGGGTTGTCTTGAAGCGATCGAACTCCCCGGACAATAACTGCTGCTGGGATACCAGCTGTGACATGAGCTCGGGAGGACAGACAATGTAGCGCCCGGTCTTGCACTCGGCGGCAGCGTGCAACAGGGCGGACATGCGCACCATGCTGACAAGGATGGGCTGTGGTATGCGATCCTTCTCCTGCTCAATCTCCTGGTTGGACAGCATGAGAGTGCGCAGGCTCTCCCGGTAAAGCGTCACATCAATACGGAAGGGGGTCGCCGCAGCCTGCGCCGAACGGGCTGCCTCTACCAGCCTGGCAGACGTCCCGTTCAGTTCCTCAAGTGTTACCTGCAGAACCGGCCGGGTGGCATTATCTGCGACAGCCGTCACCGCTAACAGGGTTGCCAACAGTAAAACAAGACGACTCATCGATAATGTAATTACCTGGTATGTAATACCCCCCTGCGTGAGCTTCAAATGCCTTCCTTAAGAGGTCGGGCCTTTGCAAGG
>DAOVVG010000306.1 GCA_030632175.1 Gammaproteobacteria bacterium | reverse complement strand
CGCGCCTTTTTCAGGATCATCACCACGTCAAATGCCGTACAGCCGCCCATGCCCAGCAACAGCATTTCCATCGGGCGTATGCCCAGATTACGCCCGCCGCTCTCCGGGGGACCGTCCATCACCACCGCATGGCCACTGGCCGACTCACCGAGGAAAGTCACCTCCTCAACCCATTTAACACGTGCTTTCATAACAATTCCTGCGTTCCAAAAAGCTGAAGCCTATCACAGCTGGTGTAGCTGACAGATAGCGCGCAACAGCCTCTAAAGTCACGGGGGGACCGGCCGATAGCAGTGCTATGAAATCACATCCCCTGACATTCGAAGCAGATAGCGCCCCTTTAAAAGGCTCAATAAATCCGTGTGTTGAACGGTTCCTTGGGCAATGCCATCGCCGCAAATACCCGAACAAGAGCGTTATCATCTATGCCGGTGACCAACCGGATGTGCTGTATTACGTCATCAATGGCTCAGTCAGCGTACTCATTGAGGATGAAAATGGCCACGAAATCGTGCTGGCCTATATCAATTCCGGCGGTTTCTTCGGAGAAATGGGCCTGTTCGGCGAACATCCCAACCGCAGCGCCTGGATTCGCAGCCGCACCGAATGTGAAGTCGCCGAAATCAGTTACTCGCGATTCCGCGCACTGGCGCGTGAAGACCCGGATATCCTGCTGGAACTAACGGCACAACTGGCTACCCGCCTGCGCAAGACCAGTCGCAAGGTCAGCAATCTTGCCTTCCTTGATGTGACCGGACGAATCGCGCACACCCTGCTCGAGTTATGCAAGGAACCGGACGCGATGACACACCCGGATGGCATGCAAATAAAAATTACCCGTCAGGAGCTTGGCCGTATTGTCGGTTGCTCACGTGAAATGGCCGGCAGGGTACTCAAGGCACTCGGCGAGCAAGGACATGTATCAGTCAAGGGTAAAACCATCGTGGTGTTTGGCGCACGTTAAACCTGGAAAACCGACACTCATCAAAAGCCCGGATGCCGCTTCGCGCAACCGGGCTTTTTATTGCCTCAGATAAACAGCTCTGCGAGCTTGTCACCCGGCTCAGGCGCCTTCATGAAGGCCTCCCCCACCAGAAAACAGTCCACCCCGTGTGAACGCATCAGCGCAACATCATCGACCGTGTGTATGCCGCTTTCGGTCACAATAATCCGGTCATCCGGAATCTGCTCCAGATATCCGAGCGTTGTATCCAGACTTGTTTCGAAGGTGCGCAGGTCGCGGTTATTAATGCCCAGCAATGGCGCCGGCAGCGCCAGCGCACGCTGCAACTCTGCCGCATCATGCACTTCAACCAGTGCATCCATGCCCAGATCACCTGCCAGCTGCAATAATTCCAGCAACAGGTCATCGTCCAGGGCGGCAACAATCAGCAGGATACAATCAGCGCCCAGCGCCCGCGCCTCGACTACCTGGTAGGGATCAATCACAAAGTCCTTGCGCAGCACCGGTAGACTGCACGCCGCCCGCGCCTGCTGCAGGTAGGCATCAGCCCCCTTGAAAAAATCAATATCGGTGAGTACAGACAGGCACGCGGCACCGCCTTTTTCATAACTCACGGCAATTTGTTCGGGATCAAAGGCCTCCCGCAAAACACCCCGGCTGGGAGAAGCCTTCTTGATCTCCGCAATCACCGCGGCAAGACCGGCGTGTACTTTTTTCTGCAATGCAGCTGTGAATCCGCGCACCGGGTCTGCATCGGCGGCGGCCAGTTCCACGGCATCCAGCGCAACCGCATGCTTGCGTGCTGCAACCTCCTCAGCCTTGCGGTCGAGAATCTTTTTCAGAATATCCGGTGTATCTTTCATATTGATCAAACGGCATTGGAAGTATCAATTAATAATTGATGCGTTTGTCCGGCCTTGCCACTACTAATAACATCAGTAGCAACTGCAACCCCCTCTGCCAGCGAAGGCGTCAAACCGGCCGCATAGATTGCAGCGCCGGCATTCAGTCGCACAATATCCCGTGCCGGCCCCGGCTGGTCGTCAAACACCGACTTGATCATCGCCAGACTCTGCTCCGCGTTATCAACGGCAATCGCAGACAGATCTGCACGCTGCAAACCAAAATCTTCCGGTGCAACTGTGTACAACGAGATTTCACCATCCCTGAGCTCGGCAACCCGGGTAGGCGCGGCAATACTGATTTCATCCAGTCCATCCTCTGCATGCACCACCAGTACGTGCTCACTGCCCAGCTGCTTGAGCACCTGCGCCAATGGCTCGACCCAGTCGGGACTGAACACACCCAGCACCTGGTTCGGTGCACCGGCCGGGTTGGTTAACGGCCCCAGCAGATTAAACAGCGTACGCACGCGCATCTCCTTGCGTGGCCCTATGGCATGTTTCATGGCACTGTGATGCTGTGGCGCAAACAGGAAGCCCACCCCGACCCGGTCAATACAGGCCGCCACCTGCGCAGGCGTCAGGTCCAGCTTCACACCGGCTGCTTCAAGCACATCGGCGCTACCGGAACTGCTGGAAACCGAGCGATTACCGTGTTTTGCCACGCGAGCACCGGCGGCAGCCGTTACAATCGCGCTGGCAGTCGAAATATTAAAGGTACTGGCGCCGTCGCCACCGGTCCCGCAGGTATCCACCAGGTGCGGTCCGCCGACCTCTACCCGGGTTGCCAGTTCCCGCATGACTTTT
>DAOVVG010000047.1 GCA_030632175.1 Gammaproteobacteria bacterium | reverse complement strand
GCAAGGTCTCATCAACCTTGCCGTCCATGAACGGCGAACAGACATCAGCTTCCTCTGCCTGCGCGAACACGGCGCCCGAGAGCAGGGTTGCAACCACCACAAATTGTTTCAATAGTTTCATCATGCACGTACCTTCAAACGGGGTCTGACAGCTAACATATCACAATATAATAAATAACTAATATGTGACATAGTGTCGCAGGCAGGCTTCCCCTGTGGGTGTGGGAGCTTATTGTGTAGATATTATATTAAGTCTATAAATCAACCAGATAAAATGGGGGGTTGCCACTGTGGAAAGTACGGTTTATTTCCTGCAAAGGGGTTAAGCAGTGGGCTCGCATCGAATGTGCGCGGCTATTCTTATAGATGTTTAGTTGGAATGGGAATGCAGATTTTTAGAAGGGGGCAGGGTAAGTACCCCGACATCCGGTGGTGACAGCGGATGTCGGGGTGAGCCCTGTTACCTGGCAGGTTCCAGCGAAATGGCCAGTGCCTCGGTATAGGTAACCTCGACGACGTCACCTTTCTTCAGCTCGTTCAGATAATGTTGCAGGTTCGGCGAGTTCTCCAGGGAGATCTTGCGCAGCCCCCGGTCAGGACTGAGGAAAGTAATGAACTTCTGGATGGGGTCGACAAACATGACCTCGGCGCGTCGTTTAACCTGTAAACCAATTGCGCCCCCCGGTTTGTCGCCTTCCGGTCTGGTGGCCTTGACGCCACTGACGGTAGTATCGAGTGTGGTGTTCTCGTCAACCTTCACGAGCTCGGCTATCGCGCTTCGATAATATTTGATATCGACCCTGTCGCCGATCTTGACCTGGGGCAGGTTCTTTACCTGGTCGGTGACCTGGATCACCGCTGAGTTGCCTGCCGGGCCCTGAATGGTCACCAGATGATTTTCCATGTCGACAGCGGTTACCGTGGCGGTGGCCTCGACCAGCGTGGCGGTGTTGATGCCAGCCGGTGGTGGTACACGCTTGTCCGGTGACATATCGATATGATCCATCTCCGGATCGTTTGCGGCCATTGCAGATAGCGATGTCATCAGTATCGAGCAGGCGATGAGTGTTTTGATGTTTTTCATTTTATATCTCTCCTGGTGATAGACGTCCTGATTCCTGGTGCGTGATTACACATTCCCCGACAGGCAGGTGTGACAGTAACTGTTCGGTTCTG
Source organism: Gammaproteobacteria bacterium (assembly GCA_030632175.1). Taxonomy (GTDB): domain Bacteria; phylum Pseudomonadota; class Gammaproteobacteria; order UBA9214; family UBA9214; genus UBA9214. Next base: position 11,784 of record DAOVVG010000047.1, on the reverse strand, counting down.
TGGAAGGTGATGCTATTCCCTTGTTTGTACATGCTTAATCGTGATGATAGTGCGGCTGGTCTCTCTATTTTCCAGCTAATCTGCAAGTGTAATGTGCATCCGCTAAAGATAGTAGAGGTTTTACAGGGTGTCCAGATTTTTGTCCGGTTTATCAACACAACAGCCAGGTCGGATATTGAGGTTACGGTTCTCTTCGTTCGATAGCCCAGCCGCTTTCGTTTCTCGTATAGACAAAACGGTCATGCAGCCGGCTTTCACGCGCTTGCCAGAACTCGATTTCAAGTGGTGTTACACGGTAGCCGCCCCAGAAGGAGGGCAGCGGAATTTCACCCTTGGCAAACTTTCGCTTGATCTCGTCAACCTTGGCATCCAGCAGGAAACGGGATGAAATTACCCGGCTCTGTGTTGAGGCCCATGCTCCGATCTGGCTGCCGCGTGGACGAGATGCAAAATATTTCATGGATTCCGCGGTCGGTACTTTTTCAGCGGTACCACTGATCTTGACCTGTCGGCCCAGTGCAACCCACGGAAACAGCAGTCCAACTTTGTTGTTGGCGGCGATTTGTTGTGCCTTGGCGCTCTCGTAGTTGGTATAGAATACAAAACCGGCGGCATCATAAAATTTAAGCAGCACAGTGCGTATCCATGGCTGGCAGTCAGCATCTGTTGTAGCGAGACTCATGGCGTTGGGTTCGGCGATACCGGAATCAATGGCCGGTGCGTACCAGGCTTCAAACTGTTTGATGGGGTCCGGATTCAGCGTGTCGCTTGTAAGTCCATGCGACATCCATTGTTTGCGAAGTTCTTCGGGGCTGGCTGTCATGGGGAAACAATACTTGCTGGAAGACAGGGAATAAAGGGCATGGCTGAACATTGTTATTCATGTGCCGGCAGCCTCTGTGATGCTGGCGTGGCACCGGTTCATAATGCGGCCACCGGGCGCACCGGGTCACAGAAGCACGATGCCTGCCCCCTGGCCAGTGCAGGAGAATAAGGATTGCCCGGATACAGAAACGATAGCTTATGTAACTATCTGAATATATTGCATAATAATATTTTCTGCGGTTTGAGGGTGTTACCGGCGGGACTGTGTGAAAAACTGCGCAAGGCTATTACAATAGCGCGAAGCAATTTTCAGTTGTGTAGTCATGAAAATCCAGGTCAGCGAACTGATTGTTAAATACCTTGAGCAGCTGGGTATCGAATACATCTTCGGTATGCCCGGTGCGCATATCCTGCCCGTCTATGACAGCCTGTATCACTCAAGCGTCAAGAGTGTGCTGGTCAAGCATGAGCAGGGCGCGTCATTCATGGCGAGTGGCTGTGCGCGGGTATCAGGCAAGATCTCGGCCTGCATCACCACCGCGGGTCCGGGTGCGACCAACCTGGTTACTGGCATTGCCAGTGCCTATGCGGACAAGCAGCCTATTCTTGTTATTACCGGTGAAACCTCAACGCATATCTTTGGCAAGGGCGGTTTGCAGGAAAGCTCGGGTGAAGGCGGCAGTATTGATCAGAGTGCATTGTTCCAGGGTATTACACGTTATCACAAGGTGGTTGAACGGACCGATTACCTGGCGAACGTGCTGAACCAGGCATCGAAGGCACTGTTCTCTGACAGCCCGGGGCCGGTGTTGCTCAGTTTTCCGTTTAACGTGCAAAAGGAACTCGTTGATGCAGACCTGCTTGACGAGGTGATGACCAGGAAACCTGCCTATGTCATGTATGAGAATATTCAGTCGATCAATGCACTGACAGATCTGATCCTGGAGGCGCGTAATCCGGTTATTGTCGCGGGTTACGGTTGTATAAAATCCGGCGCGCAGGATCTGGTGTCCGAGCTGAGTGATTCGCTGAATATTCCGGTGACCAGCAGCATGAAGGGCAAGGGCGTAATCAGCGAGCAGTCGACGTTGTCACTCGGCAGTCTCGGAGTCACATCGACCGGATATGCCTACAAGTACATTGTTGATAATGCCGATGCCCTTATCTTCCTGGGGGCGGGATTTAATGAGCGCACCAGTTACCTGTGGGACAAGAACCTGCTTGGAAACAAAAAGATAGCACAGATAGACAGTAACCCTGAGCAATTGCAGAAGGTATTCAAGGCCGATGTGGCGATCACCGCGGATATCAAGGCCGCGCTGACAGGCGTACTGAATAACCTCGATGCACAAGGTGTGGATCGCGAGGTAGCGCGTAAACAAATTGAGGCGAGTGACCCGGTTGAAAAACGCGATGCTGGCAGCAGTGAAGTGTTTCAGTCCGGTTTTGCCCTGGTGGAAAAGTTTTTTAAACGGCTTGAAAAGAAATTTGAAAAAGATCTGGTTGTGTTCGACGACAATATGATCTTCGCGCAGAACTTTTTTAACGTATCCGCCGGCAATCGTTTTTATCCCAACTCCGGAATCTCTTCGCTGGGGCATGCAATTCCGGCTGCTATCGGTGCCCGTTTTGCAGAGCACAAACCGACCATTGCAATTATTGGTGATGGGGGTTTCCAGATGTGTTGCATGGAACTGATGACGGCGGTTAATTATGATCTGCCGATTACCGTGGTGATGTTCAATAATGCCACCATGGGGCTGATCAGGAAAAACCAGCACCAGAGTTACGGACAACGCTTTATTGATTGCGACTTTTCCAACCCCGATTATTCGCTGCTGGCAAAATCGTTCGGCATTGAGTTCCAGCACGTGGAAACGCTGGAAGATCTGGACCGGATGTTTGAGGAGACTGATTTTGTCGCCGGCACCAACCTGATCGAGATTATGCTGGACAAGGAACTCTTCCCGAATTACAGCTCGCGCCGTTCCTGATTTCTTAATTACCCATGCCCGCATTCACCTGTCCGGCACTCGAGCGCTGCCTGCAGTTGCACCTTGATGCCGGCGACGCAGCAGCCATAAGCATGCAGCTGCCGCTGGCCAATGACCCGGATAAGCTGCTGGCCCTGTATGACCACACCATTCCCCTGCTGGAAGCCGGACTCTGGAAATCTGCCCTCAACCCGGCGCTGGTCAAAGACTTGCACGCACTGTTTGCCGAGATGGAAGGCCACATTGCAGCTGCCGGCAATGATCGCCGGCACCACTTCTGGGTGGTAGTGCCGGTGGCCGACCGGCCGCAGCAGTTGCGCGCGTGTCTGTTGAGTCTGGTCGGAATGCTCCAGGCTTTTCAATACGGCCGTGGCAAGGTGGCGCTTTCTGAAAAGATTGGTGTCGTGATTGCGGATGATACCCGTGCCGTAGAACATGTGACTGAAAACAGGGCGATTGCGGCAGAAATCGAGCAGCTCGGGTTGCCGGTGAAGTATTTTGGTTTGCAGGAGCAGCAGGCGATAGTTGCTGCGCTGACTGAAGATGACCGGCAGGTGTGACTTAATGTGATTGGTTATGCCTCTCGGGATACCTTCTATCACAAGGGCGCGTCTGTCACGCGAAATATCACCAGCCTGATGTTGCATCGGTTGGCGCAACAGGACGAGCCTCTGCTGTTTATGTTTGTGGACAGTGATCAGAAATTTCATGTCTGCACGGACCCTGATTGCGATGTGTTCACGACCAATTATTTTTATCACATGGATCGTATCTTCAGGCAGGGCAATGTACAGGTTCTGACCGGCAAGGTCGTGGGAGACCCGCCGGTTTCACCGGCAGTGATGGCAGCGACCCTGCTTGATGATGCGGTGGCCTTTGTTGGCGAACTGGCAACACTGGACGCCTCTGCGGCCTGCAGCTTTCACCAGCAGAGTGCGCAAACCGGGGATGCTGCCTATCATGATATGGCTGGACTGTTTGGCTTTACGCATTCCGGTGAAGCCTGTCGCTTTCAATGCGGTCTTTCCGGGACGCATGATCACGCAGACTGCCTGGCCGTTTTTGCAGGCAGGCTGAATCGTTTTTTTGACGGCGAACATCCCACGCGGATGACACCTTATAAACATGCCGATGTCGAGGCCAGTGTGACGGCTGCACGGACTGTGTATACCGGGAATTATGTGTTGTCACCCGCAGCGTTGCAGTATTTTATACCTTTTGCGGGGCTTGGACTGCGTATGGCCGGGCCGGTGCTGGGTCGTCTTGTGCAGGCTGCGATTGGTGATGCGTTTGTTGCTGCGAACCTGCCCATGTTGCACACGCGAACGTTGCAGGAGGCCGGCGGTGCCGAGTTTCGTCCGGGCGTTGATCACAGTGCATCGCTGGTTGATTTGTCAGGTGAGTTTGAACGCCAGTTCTTTGGTGATGTCATGCTGTTCACGGTGATCGAACTGGTGAAAGCGGGTTACCCGTCCGTTATGCCAGATGCAGACAGGATTCGTCACTGCGTGTGCGTGACTGAAGCAAGGCTGCGTGATGAGTATGCGGCGAACCAGTCACGGGTGCTGGAACGACTGGCAGCGCTGGAAGTGTTGCTGGCATCGCCTGAATCCTGGTGGTCTGTTGATGAAAGCCACGCCCGGACGCGTGCCTTGCTGGACCGGTTTGTTGCCTCATTACATGCCAATTTTGACGAGGAAGCGCCGGCTTGCCGGCTGATTAACGATGCGGCACATTGCGGTGTACGACGCCAGGCGATTGTCGATGCCTTGCTGGCTTATGAGACTGATCGAAACGGCTGGCAACAGGTGTTAAGTTAACCCTGCAGACCACTGCTTTGTATTAAATGCCACTTTACCAACTGTGCTAACAGCGCCTCGGCAGCGGTTGTCTGTCCGTTTTCATGCAGCCATTCGATTGCCCAGCGATGCCCGAGAGTGCTGGCATTGCTGTTGCTTGGTGGTTGTTCAATCTGGTGGGTCTGGGCGAGGTACAGAAACACTGCGCGGGTCAGTGCATGCACGGTAGCGGACAGGCGGTCCGGGTAGATCCATTCGCACAGACCACGGGTGGTATAGCGTTCCGCTACACTGCGGCGCCGGATAGCCCTCGCGGGTACGCGGCCCCAGTTGCATTCTATGGCGGGGTAGTCCTCACCCTGCCATATATTTACCTTGATACGGAATTTATGCCTGGCCTGCGGTTCATCGCAATCAAGCCAGGTCTCGCGTGGTGGCCAGCAGGTGCTCAGTGTCACGGGGGCATGTTCCCCGGCCAGCTGCGGCTGATGTTGTTGCTCCGTCATGGGGTAGATACGAATCCAGTCAAGCAGGCGTGTGTCGTAACCGCCAAGCTTGTTGACAAGGAAATCAACCACAGCAGGTACGCCGGTCCTGTCGTGTACAGGTGCTGTCAGGGTGCTCATGTGTATGCCGCGCAGGCTCCATGTGAGAGACAGTGTCTTTAATACTAGCCGTGCCTGTCCGATGTTACAAATTACATAACACGGCGGGTGGAGGTTGGTTGCAAGGCAAAAAAAATACCCGCACAGGGCGGGCAAATAAGAAGTGACTTCCAGGGCCCATAATATTCGATAACGATAGCCAGGACTTGTCCTTATGTGCCAGTTTGATATCAGGAGACGACAGGCTGTCATGTCTGACCGTGATACCCCTGTTTGTGATGATTACGATAGAATCGTCATTCCAGTCTTGTGGAAACATTCCTGATGAAGATAAAACACGCCACGATTGCACTCAACACAGGTGAGGGTTTTGCAGCGCACGACATTTCAGCGGATATACGCCGTGCCGTTACCGATGCGGGGATTGGGAATGGGTTTGTGACGGTTACCTCGCAACATACGATAACGGCACTGGGGATATCAGGACTTTTTTTATGCGCCTGATCCCGCCGGCTGACAGCTACCGGTATAATGATATTCACCTGCGTGATTGTCCTCCGGACGAACCGGAGAATGCACATTCTCATCTGGTGGCTCTGTTGCCGGGAAGCCCAGAGGTCATCCCGCTGTGCTTGGGTGAACTGGTGCCGGGGCAATATCAGTCAGTGATGCTGTTTGAGCTGGACGGGCCGCGTTCACGCAAGGTGGAGGTGCAGATCTGCGGGGGTAGTGATCAGGGTGCGGATATTCATACTGCCCTGAATGTCTGCCCGTTGCGCCCGGAAAATCTGACAAGCACATGATTATTGCAATCGTCCTGGTCCTCCTGTTGCTGCTGGTGTTGGGTCCGCAATGGTGGGCAACGCACACCTTTCGCCGCTACGGTGAAGTGTTACCCCACATCCCCGGGAATGGCGGGGAGCTTGCCCGTCATCTGCTGGACAAGTTCGGGATGCAGGATATCCAGGTGGAGGAGGGCAACAAGGGCACTGATCACTATGATCCCGAGCGCCGCGTGGTCAGCCTGGGAGCAGATAATTACAACAATAACTCGCTGACTGCGATTGCAGTGGCTGCGCATGAAGTGGGTCATGCGATACAACATCATCGCAATGAAAAGATGCTTGCGCTGCGCACCCGGCTGGTTAAGCTGGCAATCACCACCCAACAGCTGGGTGCGGGCGCCATGTTCCTGTTGCCGGTTGTCGTGGCCATCACGCGGGCGCCGGCTGCAGGGCTGGTGATGGCGGTTATCGGTTTGGCGAGCATGGGTAGTGCAACGCTGGTTCACCTGGTGACGCTGCCGGTAGAGATTGATGCCAGTTTTGGCAAGGCATTGCCTATTCTCAGGCAGGGCGGCTATGTAGAAGCCGCTGATGAAAAAGCCGTGCGTCGTGTACTGCGCGCAGCGGCATTGACCTATGTAGCCGGCTCACTGGCCAGTCTGCTGAATCTGGCACGCTGGTTTGCCTTTCTGCGCAGGGCATAGTGCTGCATACGACCTTGATCTTTTTGCACCGGGCATTGCATTGCCAGCTGCTGGATTTGTGGGCAGGGGTTATTCTATAGTGTGTAGCATGACTGGTTACGGATTTATGCGCGGGGTGTGGATATGCTCGGAAAGCTGGCGATAATCGGAAAAAGTGCCTGGTACTGGCTGGCGCTGGTGTTGCTTGGTCTTGCATCCGAGTGTGTTGCGCTTTATTACCAGCACGTGCTCGATGATATGCCCTGTGTCTTGTGTATACATGTGCGCCTGTTGATGTTGGTGCTGATAGTGGTTGCGCTGGTGGCAGTGTTCCTGCGCCGTTTTAAATGGCTGAATGCGCTGGCGCATCTGCTCACGGTGCTGGTAGCGGCTGTGCTGCTGGAGCGTTCGTACCAGCTGTTGGGGACGGAGCGCGGTTTTACTTTTGGCGATTGCGGTATGGATCTCGGGCTGCCCGGTTGGCTGGCTCTGGATAGCTGGTTTCCGGCAGTGTTCAAGGTACAGACATCGTGTGGCTACACACCGGAATTGCTGTTCGGTATCACCATGGCCGAGGCTTTGATCGTGTTCTCGGTAGTTTTCGTGCTGGTCAGTCTGGCGATGACCCTTGCCTCTGTGCTGACTGCAAGTAATGAATAGCTACCAGGCAGCCTCACGCTCTCCATGCGAATTCCAGCGATTATGATGCGTATAACCTCGATCTGAAGCCATACGCGTCTATCTCATCTCAAAAGGCATTAATTCCGGTATGCCGGGTGCGCATGGCTACGGTGAGGAACGGCCGGCTGAAAGAAATGCAACGGGCTGCCGGCAGGGCGAAAAATCGCCGTGTAGAGCTGATTCGGCTGGACCAGTAGAGATAAATCAACAGAGACCTCAGGAAAACTGCATGCTATTTGGTGAAAAGCCCTAAAGCTATTCTGGAAAGCTGCGATACATTCTATACACCTTTATATAGCCGGTCTTTCCGGAGGTTTCGCAGCTATGAATAAAGAAGAATCCATCCTCAAGCGTCTGGGCTTTAACGAGAATCGCAAGGCAAGGAATTTCCTGCTAAAGCCGGGCTTGCAGCTGAAGCTGGCCTTCTATGTCCTGTTCCTGTCACTGGGCTTCGTGTTTATTACCGTACTGTTCGGCAAGCTGTACTTTGAGCAGACCTATGTCACGCTGGTCGGTAATACCACGCAATCGGAGTACATACAGGCGGTTGTTACCCAGCAGATTCACGATTTCAAATCATTGTCGATGCTGTTGCTGGCGGTTTACACGGTGCTGGTGGTCGTGGTGGCGACGGTATATACCCACCGTATGATCGGGCCTATGCTGCCTGTCATGCGTCATATCAAGGCTCTGAAAGAGGGGTTTTACGGTAACCGGGTGAGGCTGCGTGAGTATGACTGTTTTCAGGAGCTCGCCAGTGAGTTAAACGAGCTGGCCGAAGCACTCGAGCAACGACAGCAACAGTAAGCCTGCGGCATGGCCGCATTACATGCTTAGAACAACCTTCCCCTGAACATGTCCGGCTTCAACAAGCCGGTGTGCCCGGGCTGCCTGAGACAGTGGCAGTGTCGTTGATACCAGTGGTTTAAGCTTTCCAGTACTGATCAGTTCTGCACAACGCCTCAGAATTTCTCCCTGGTGCGCGCGTGCTTCCGGTAAATCCTGCAGCATGGGTGTCAGCATGAGGGTAAAGCTGATCCCGAGGTTCTTGTTACGGGAATTCTTCCAGTCAACATCCTTGCCCGGATCCAGTAGTGTGACCACGTGGCCGTAAACACATGCGGCATCCAGGCTGCGACGAAAGGTGTCGCCGCCGACAGTATCCAGTACCACATCCACACCGCGGCCATGGGTCCAGTCCATAATGGCATCAACGAGGTCATTGTCCTGGTAGAGAACAACAAAGTCGGCACCCAGTTGCCGGACCAGATCGGCCTTTTCCTGTGTGCTTACTGTGGTCGCCACCTGTGCACCAATTGATTTTGCCAGCTGAATGGCCACATGTCCTACGCCACCGGCGCCTGCGTGGATCAGCACTGTCTGTCCGGCGTTCAGCCCGGCCCGGTCGAACAGCGACTCCCAGGCGGTGATCAGCACCAGCGGCAGCGCGGCGGCTTCCTCAAACCCCAGTGTTGCCGGCATGGGTTCGGCTTCAGATTCTTCCAGTACCGTCATTGCCGCGTAGTTACCAGGCGCGCCACCCAGTCCGCCATGACAGAACCAGACGTTATCGCCGCTCTGGAAACGCGTCACACCGGTACCTGTTTCTATTACTGTACCGGCACCGTCGCAGCCAAGGATTGCCGGCAGGGCGTCGGGAAATAATACACCGCGACTGCGCAGCTTGGTGTCGATAGGGTTTACGCCGGCAGCCTTGAGCTGCACCTTGATTTCAGTGGGGCTGCTGATTCGAGGTTCAGGAATGTCGACGTCTTGCAATACTTCGTCGGCGGGCCCCATGGCGGTCATATGGATGGCATGCATGTCGATGTTATACCACGGGTGGCTACTTCGGATAAATATGCGTGGATGAATTGACCGCCGGAATCGCGGACGAGGTCCGCTCCTACGGATTCTTTTAATGCTTCTGTATCGGTTACCACAGATGTTTCTTCGGGGTGCAGGAGCGCACCTTGTGCGCGATTGAATTCACCACCGGAATCGCGGATGAGATCCGCTCCTACGGATTTTTTTAGTGCTTCAGTATCGGTTGCCACAGGTGTCTCTCCTGGGTGTAGGAGCGCATCTCGTGCGCGATTGAATTCACCACCGGAATCATGGGTGTTTCTATTTGTGCAGGAATGTTCTGCAAGCTCAAGGGTGTCGTCTTTTTAACCACCCGTAGCCGAAACAATCCTTCTGTATGCGTATCGCTTGTGAAATACAACGCACCATCCGGTCCGATGATGACACCGACCGGTCGTGCCAGGCGTTCGCCATTCGCCCGCTGAAAACCACTGACGACATCAACGACGTCCATGGTTCTGCCGTTGTCGAATCGTACCATCTGGAGGGCGGGTGGCCTGCGTGTGGACTTGTTGCCGAACATGCTACCCGAGGGTTGTGTTCCCCAGGATCCCTTCAGCGCAACAATGGCGTTGTGCCGAAAACGTTCATCCAGTGCTGTCGATGCTACGAAGGCCACGCCCATGGGTGCATTGCGTGCGGGAAAGGTGGCGGCAGGTTTTGTGATCTCTTTGCGCGGCCGTGGTGGTGCTTTGTCGATACATGCATCACGGAGCATTGTCTGGCCGTCATACTGGAACCAGGGCATGCCATGGAATGATCCGGCAGTGAGTTTTGAAAAATACTCGGGTGGCTGATCATAGCCAAGGTGGTCGGGGCCATTGTTGGAGGCATACAGGTCGTTTGTCTGCGGGTGCCAGTCAAAACCCACCGGGTTGCGCAGTCCGGATGCAAAGGTCTGCCAGCGTGGTTCTGGTGTGCTTTCATCGAGAACCAGTACGCCACCCCGACGATCTTCAAAGGGATAGTTGTTGTCCAGGTACTCGTCAGAACAGTTGCCACTGATGCCGAGTGACAGATAAACCCGCTGGTCCGGGCCAATCAATACGGTGCGGCTGCTGTGACCGCCGCCACCGGGCAGTGCAGCCAGCAACTCGATGGCATCCCATTCGATGTGTGTCTGGCCAGGTTGAAAGGGGGTACGGTACAGGCCGTCAGTCTGTGCAATCAGTAATTCACCGGTCCGGTAGGCGAGACTGTGCGGGTAATCTTCCAGTTCTACCAGTATCGAGGCCCGGGTATACGGTGGTTGCAGCCGATACACCTTGCCGGCGCGTGAGCCGACAAGGAGGTCTCCATTGGGCAGGAATTCCATCATTCGCGGTTTGTCCAGCCTGTCGGTGAGCAATTCCAGTTGCGTGCCGGCTGGCACAGTCAGTGTCCAGGTATCACCGGAGACGGTCAGATTCTGGTCCACGTAATGCGGCGTTGCAGCGGTGTCGGCCAGGGCAGGTTGGCAAAGTGTTGCAAGCAATAGTGGCAGAAACAGGCGCATGGGTTAAGAGTAGCGCAAACTGGCGGGTATAATGAGTGTCTTTAGCCGTGCAGGTGTAGCGACCATGTCGTATTCCATGAAAGATTTGCAGGATATCGTGTTGCCAGCGGCAAGGGAGGAACTGTTGCCGCGTTTTGCCCGTGTTGCGCGGCAGCACAAGGTAGATGGCAGTGTGCTGACAGAGGCCGATCTGGCTATGCAGGAGCGGGTGGCGAGGCAATTGCAACAGCGGTTTCCGGATACGGTGTTCCTCGGTGAGGAAATGGAGGCTGCCGAGCAAAAACAGTTGTTGCAGACCGGCAAGCCGGTGTGGTGTCTGGATCCGTTGGACGGCACCAGTAACTTTGCCGCCGGTATTCCGTATTTTTGCGTGTCACTGGCCTTGTTGCTGCAGGGCGAGGTCGTGCTGGGTCTGGTCTATGACCCGGTTCGTGACGAATGTTTTGCTGCTGACCCGGTGCAGGGAGCAACACTGAACGGCCAGCCACTTTCAACGGTTGAGTCGGGGCTGTTTCTTAAACAGGCCACGGCACTGGTTGATTTCAAACGGCTGCAGCCGTCACTGGCGGTGTGGCTGGTTTCTGATATTCCGTATGCCTCGCAGCGCAGTTTTGGGTCGGTGGCACTGGATTGGTGCTGGTTGGCGGTTGGCCGCAGTCATGTCTATTTACACGGACGTTCGAATATATGGGATTACGCCGCCGGCAATTATATTTTTCTCTCCGCTGGTGGTTTCGCCTCAACCCTGGAGGGTGAGCCAGTGTTTACCCATGAACTGATGTCGCGGTCCTCGGTGGCAGCGGTTGATGAGTCGCTGTTTACGGCATGGTGCGAGTACCTGGGTGTAGGGGTAGCGAATAGCGGTCGTGGATGAATTCAGCGCCGGCATCGCGGACAAGGTCCGCTCCTACGGATTCTTTTAGTGCTTCAGTATCGGTTACCACAGAGGTCTCTTCGGGGTGTAGGAGCGCACCTTGTGCGCGATTGAATTCACCACCGGAATCGCGGACGAGATGCGCTCCTGCAGCGTTAGATATTGCAGGTGTTTCTG
>DAOVVG010000178.1 GCA_030632175.1 Gammaproteobacteria bacterium | reverse complement strand
CGGTAATCGACAGGCTGTTGACTGTCGTGGAAAGGTAACCTGCCGGATCCTGCCCGGTGGGTGGACAGACAGCCGGTGCCGGAACGCTTTCACCGGCCGCTTCGATAATCTGGTAGCTGCCATCGGCTACGCCGTTAAAGCTGTAATTACCGCTGGCATCTGTCTGCGTACTTACACAGGACGAGGCACCGCTGTCATAAAGAACCACGGTCACGCCCGCAATCCCGGGCTCTCCTCCATCTTCAACGCCGTCATGGTTGCTGTCCGACCAGACCGTTCCGGAGACTTGTGTTCCGCCGGTCAGGGTGTCGGTAACGCTATCGGTTACGGGCGGCACGCTGCCGCAGGATGGCAGGTAAGCTGAGGTTGCTGTTGTAACGACCTGTGCATTTTGTCCAATAGGTGCGCCGGGTATTTCCACGGCTATCAACAGGTTGATGTTGCCGCCACTGATCATCAGGCCGGTATCCGGGATGGTATCCGTGTTGGTATCTGAGAGCAGGACATCGATGCCGGGGTCGTACTGGCCGATCGTTCCCAGGTCCTGGTAGTAATTAATGCTTGCCGGGGTAATGTCGCCGCTTACCGTTGAAGCCAGGTTGAACGTGTCATTGCCGTTGCCGTCATTGGTCAGGCTATGTGGCAGGTAAGAGGTGATCGACGGCAGCACATTTTCGCTATTGTCCGGTATGAAGGTGAGGGCGGAAAACTGCGTGGAGGCGCTGCAGCCACCGCAACCTCCCATATTGTCGTCGATCTGGTTCGGCAGTGAGGCCGCGCTCGGTTCACTATTGGTACTGGACACATGCCAGCTAAAGGCATCATCAGGGTCTGCATTCAATACACTCCATGGAACCTCCCATTCCATGACCGTACCACTGGCAGTGCCCCATTTACCACTATAGTCCGGGTTCCCCACAGACGGCAGCCCGGTCAGCGTGCCCGGCAGACTGTAACCATCGGCAAAGCCGGCAGCGTCCTCAAGCGGGTCACCGCCGGACGCGGCTGGAACATAGGTACCCAGGTACAGGGCAACGTTTCGGTTGCTACCATTCCAGCGCGCCACAATAACCGGCTCACCGGTTTCCATCAGTCCATTATTATCCTTGTCAAGATAGTAGATAAACTTTTGAATATTACTCCTTGATGCGAGCCTTTCCGTAAAGGCATAGGCGCCGTTGCTGTCCCAGGTAAACGCAAACTTTAACAGGTCACGCCCGGTGGACTGTACCGGGTAATCCCGGTCCGCCGAACCGACTTCATCACATGAAATATTGTCGCTGTCCGAGAGGACCGTGGCCCAGTCAGAAATATCACCATCCGCGGTAATGGTTGCCCGGGTATACAGACCATCATCAAAACCACAGGTACAACTGCTCGCAGAAGGGTCAACCATTATCACGCTGTAGTCCTCGACTTCGCCGTCCAGGGCTGCCCCGCCAGGTGTCGTTGCATCGAGGGTCCCATCCGTGCTGAGGCGGAAACGGGCGTAGCTGTCACCCGCGACAAGTCCGGACAAACCACTCCAGACGAGGTCGGCCGCCGGGGTGGTGGCGCCGTTGGCTACTGCCGCCGTGGCATATTCACTTGTCTGAAACACGCCATCACGATTGAAGTCGATCCAGGCATGCAGGGCTGCCGCACCACCTGTGGTATTGAGTAACGTGATGTCCGTGGCCGGGATGGTATAGCTGCTGCTGTCCGTGCTGAGTGTGTTGCTGAACAGCACCCCGTCCTCGTCATCCGGTGTTGTACCCTCGACATCATCATCGGTGGCGTTACCATTGTTGTCGATGCCGTCACCGAAGCCATCCGTGTCCTCGTCCACCGCCAGGCCGAGTTGCAGACCGGCAGTGATAGTGTGACTGGGGCCCACGCCTTCGCCCGAGGCATCAGTGCTGTCGGTAGCGTAGCTGTCCGGTGCATCACCCCAGTCCAGAGGCACGGCCCCGGGGCCGAACGACGCCCAGGTAGTCGGGTCGCCACCCGCAGTGTTGTCTATGCGTGACCCGCTGAGGTCAGAAGCATTGTTCTGATCGTTCCAGTACTGCTTGGTCTTGTCGATAGTGCTGGTCTGGGAGACCCAGCAGCGTGCGAAAATGGCAGGCTGGTTATCAATGCTGTCGTCATTATTGTCCACCATGGTACGGCTGATGGCGACCTCAAGATTGCCGTTATAGATGCGTCCATAGAGGTCAGTGCTGCTCAGGGATACATCAGCATCGTAGCCGTCCCCGCAGGGACCATCTGGCGCGCCCGGGTCCGCACAGCCCACGTAGTTGGGGGCACTGTCGGTATCCTTGCTGACAAAACCACTGTCATCACCGATGGCATTCCATGTTATGCCCAGATATTCAACCTTGGGATCGTATTCCAGGTAAAGATCCGGCCTGGTGTCACCGCCGGCCAGGTTTTTGTTTACCTCCACTTCCTGGTAATAGCGATGTGAACCGGTGACGGCCCAGTCCACGCGCATGTCCCAGGTAATGTAGTACCAGTCATCGTCATAGCCATAATCGCACTGTACGATGTCCGCCATGCCAGGCTCCGTCCCTGCCGGGTCCCAGTTCTCGTAGATGTCCGCGTTATAACTCTGGCATCCGTTCGGGTCCTCGTTATTGTTGCCACCCGCGTCGAAAGAAGACGTCGTGTGGCAGTCGGTCTGGCTGGCCTGTAACACCCAGCCTGTATCCGGCGGTGCGGCATGGGCAGACACCGCGTACAGCAGACCGGCGGCCAGCAGCCCGCCTGTTTTTTGCATCCAGCGACGCATCCGGGCCGCATGCCGTAGAAGTTGCGTCATACTTGCTGTATGTCTCTTGCTTCTCATCATGTTCCCTATGGTTGAAGATCCTGGTACAGGTTTTCCACCTTAATTTTATTTGTGCTAATGAGCAGCAGTTCAACGCGGCGGTTATACGCAAGCTCCGCCCTGCTGCGGCCATGCTTTACGGGGTCCTGTTCACCCAGGGCGCGCAGTGTCAGCCGTTCAGGAGAAACCCCCTTTTCCAGCAGAAACTCGCGTGCAGCCATGGTGCGGCGCAGCGACAGCGCCAGATTATAATCAGTACTGCCGGTTTCGTCTGCAAATCCTTCCAGCTGCAGGCGGATTTTCCCGTCTGTGTGCATATATTCTGAAATCCGCGTCAGCAAGGCGGCCGACTGTGGTGAGATAACACTGCTGTCGTGGGCAAAATGCAGGCGATCAGGCAGCTGCAATCGTGTTTCCCCGACGCCCTCGCAACTTGCAGCACTTGCCCTTATGCCCCTTTCAATCCGCTCGGCGGCCATGATTTCAGAGCGGGCATGACGCCAGCCAAGTTCATTGGTTTCATGGCCGATCCAGACCAGCTGTACCTCGAGGCGCGCAACACTGCAGGCGCTGCATGCAAAGGATGTGCTGCTTTTTGCTGCTTCTGCAGAGGCCCACAGGTCATCACGCAGGTACTTGCTGGTGGCGATAACAGGCGTTGCCATGCTGATTTCGGCCCCCTGTTCCAGCCCGTTGATAATCATCTCTGCCTGTTGCAGGGCGGCCTCGACAACCTCGCTGCGGTCATTGTCGGTGTATTCATCAAACGCCATATCGATCCACGCCTGTGCCTTGCAGAGTTGATAGTCCTCGATTGATAGTCCCGCCGCATTCAGTATTTCCAGCCGCTGACGCAGGCTGTTGATGTAGGCGATATCGTCTTCAATAGCGGCCTCCGTGATGCGCGCCGATTGCTCATGGATTCCCTCTGCGGCCTGTGGCTCATCAACGACACGGGTGGCAACCGTGCAAGCCGTAGTTGCCAGCATGACTGTCGCAGCCAGCAGTGTCCTGTAATTACATTTCATCATCGTTCCCCGTTTCTTCCTATTGCAGCCAGTTGAACATTGATTCATCAAACTTGAAGCGTATGCGCGCATACACACCCGGGTTGCTGGTGTTTTCTTCATCCAGGTCATCATCTTTAAAACCGAAAAAGTTATAGCCTGCCGACAACCACAGGTTTTGGGTGATCTGGTAGCCTGCTTCCAGGCCCAGCCCATACTGGCGTGACTCGAAACTCTCCATGAACAGGGTGCTGGCAATCAGGCCGATATCCCAGCGCTCGGTGATGTCGTAGGTTGCACGTGCGCTGAGCAGGTGCGCCGTGTAATCGTTGCTGAAGTCGATGGCATCTTCGTCCACCCATTTACCGGCGTAGCGTCCACTCAGGGTCAGCGGGCGGCTCGGGTGATAGTTGGCATGGCCGGACCACATGTGAACCCGGCGCGTGTCATCAGCAGCCTCGTCCCTGTCGTACTTGAACTCGTAGCGTGTCAGCACCTGCCAGCGGTTTGTATCCGTGTCGCGGTAAGCAAGACCAAGCTGCAGGCGATCCTGTGTGTGCACGGTATCGGTATCACGAGCACGGTCCAGGTGCAGCGTATTTTTGGCCAGCGTAGTCCAGTCACGACTGAGTTTGCGCGCATAACCGAAGGTATTCAGCAGGTCCTCACTGGCATCACTGCGGCGCAATTCCAGCCGCGCCGTGCCCTTCCAGAGTGGGTTTGCCGTGTATTCGATGGCGCCTGTTATCGCCGTTGCCTGGTCGGCGGCATCACCACTGAGCGGTTGTACACGCTCAAAACCGGTCTGGATACGCAGGCCTTCTGCAAGGGTCCAGAGATTGCGCAGTCCGATGGATGCCTCAGCCTCGCGCCCACTGATTGCATTGCGCATCCGGTATTCGTTGAACAACTGGCCATCTTCCATGTAATCATAATCAACACCGAATACCGTGCTGTTGGTGTTATTGCTGACCCCGTTCAGCCCGTAAATACCACTCAGGCTGTTGATGAATTCATGCCGCAGGTAGAGCCGCCCGCGGTCTGTCAGCTGGTATTCAGCCGCGAGGGCCGCCTGTCGCAGTTCACTGTCGGAAAGATCCTGTTCATACTCAACCGACATGCTGGCCTGGGGCAGAAACTCGGGCTGCCAGCCAAGTTTTGCACGCATACTGTTGGTCTCCCTCGGGGTTGTACCGATACTGCCGGGTAAAGCAGGGGAGCTTGATTCTTTTGCATGGCGCAGGCCGATCTCCGCGCGCAGGTTAAAGGGCAGATCCCGGTCCAGGTAAATTTCCGCACCGCGCCGGATGCCACTGGTCTCATGGTCCTCGGTAAACAGCAGCTCAGCGGAGAGTTGCGAATGATCATCAACCCTGACACTTGCGTGTGCACCGGCCTCACGCCGGCCTGCCGTGACCGAAGCCGTCGGGTTGTCGAACGACTTGTCCGTGTCAGCTGCATAGACCCGTGCCTCCAGGCGCTCCCCACTATGGCGGTACTCAATGCGTTTTGCGTCTCCTGTTTTTTCGAGATCACTCTTTGAACGGGCTATTTCTGCAACCAGTGCGCCCTTTTCACCGACCCTCACCGACAGGTT
>DAOVVG010000179.1 GCA_030632175.1 Gammaproteobacteria bacterium | reverse complement strand
GGTGATGTTTCAGATGTGGTGTCACATATCAATGGCGGCGACCTCAGTCTGCTTGAAGAAGGCAAATACGGCATTATCCTGGGTAGCGAGCTGGCGATAGCCCTGGGTGCCGGCATTGGTGATTCTATTACGGTGGTCGCTCCGCAGGTGACGATCGGGCCTACCGGTATCCTGCCGAGGTTGAGGCGCTTCACCGTCAAAGGCATCTTTGAAGTCGGTATGTTTGAGTATGACCGTGGCGTGGCCCTTGTTCATATAAAGGATGCGGCCAAATTATTCCGGCTTGACGATAATGTCACCGGTCTGCGTCTGAAGCTTGACGATATCTTTGACGCGCCGCAGATTGCGCGAACCCTGTCTGGCGAGCTGCCGCTGGATTACCGGGTTGAGGACTGGACGCGTCAACATGCGAATTTCTTCCGTGCGGTCAAGACTGAAAAACGCGTGATGTTCATAATTCTGACACTGATTGTCGCCGTTGCCGCATTTAATATAGTTTCCACCCTGGTTATGGTGGTGACCGACAAGCGCGCAGATATTGCAATCCTGCGGACCCTGGGGGCAACACCGGGTTCGATCATGACGATCTTTATTATTCAGGGCATCGTCATTGGTGCCATGGGAACGGCGCTGGGTGTGGCGGGTGGCGTAGGGCTCGCTTTAAATGTAGAAACCATTGTTCCGGCGATTGAAAGTATGTTCAGTGTCGAATTTCTTGCTGCAGATGTGTACTACATCAGTGATGTGCCTTCGGAATTGCACTGGAATGATGTCTGGATAATGGCATCAGTCTCGCTGGGGCTGAGCCTGCTGGCAACACTGTACCCGGCATGGCGTGCAGCGCGCACGCACCCGGCGGAGGCGTTGCGTTATGAGTAGTGTACTTGCATGCCACCAGCTCGATAAAACATTTGGCGATGGCGCTGTGGCGCTGAGAATACTGCAGGGGATCGACTTCACCATAAACAGCGGAGAGCGCATTGCAATAATGGGTGCATCAGGCAGTGGCAAGAGCACCTTGCTGCATCTGCTCGGCGGGCTGGATGAGCCAACCAGTGGGGATATCAGCATGGCCGGCAAGTCGCTGACTTCATTGTCACCGGTACAACTGGGCCGGCTTCGAAACAAGACACTGGGCTTTGTCTACCAGTTTCATCACCTGTTGCCAGAGTTTACGGCCATTGAAAATGTTGCGATGCCCTTGCTGGTCAGGGGTACACGTCCTGCGCAGGCGGAACAGCAGGCTGCATCCCTGCTCGATCGTGTAGGTTTGTCGGCAAGGCTGTTACACAAACCCGGCGAGATGTCCGGTGGAGAGCGTCAGCGGGCCGCAATTGCCCGGGCACTGGTTACCCGCCCGGCGTGTGTACTGGCGGATGAGCCAACCGGCAACCTTGATCGTTACAATGCCGAACAGGCCTTCGAACTTATGCTGGAGTTGAACCGGGAACTTGGCACCAGCTTGCTGGTTGCGACACATGATTCGCTGATCGCCGAGCGTATGGACCGGGTTGTTCGCCTGGAGGATGGCAGGTTGTTGCTGTAGGTGTGCAGGACGCACGATTACGCTAACTAAAAGTCGTTAACTGTTCAGGGAGGAACATGTTAATCATATCCCTTGCTTTTCTGGCGGGGGTGCTGGCGCTCCAGTGGTGCGCCGGGTTGCCACCGCTCTGGATCTACCTTGCAGTAGTTGCGGTACTGCCTTTCCTTGGGCGCAGGTTTCTGCGTCTGCCTGCTGTTTTTATCATCGGCTTCTTCTGGGCAGCATTGCGTGCTGAATATGCGCTGCATCCGGTTCTGGCACCTGAGATTGAAGGAAAAACCGTTATTCTGGAAGGCAAGGTCCTCGAGATGCCTCGACAGATATCTGCTCGCCAGTTGCGCTTTCTCTTCGAGGCCGAGCGACTGGATAGTGGCGACGGATGGATGGATTTTCCTGCAAAAGTGCGCCTCGACTGGTATGGAACCGGCCTGAATCCGGCTGCGGGTGAGCGCTGGCAGTTCGCAGTACGCCTGAAGCGCCCGCACGGGTTTGCCAACCCGGGAGGCTTTGATTATGAGCGCTGGCTGTTCCAGCAGGGCATACGGGCGACCGGCTACGTCCGCAAGGATCCGGAACGTAACCGGCGTCTTGCTGCAGAACCTGTTTCAGTGACAAGTCGGCTGCGCAGTCGATTGATGTCTGCTTTTGACACGATGCATCCCGAAGCGGATGCAAACAGTTCGTCGTTGTCGATGATACGTGCACTGACTATTGGCGATCGCAGTTCCCTGAGTCCCGGGCAATGGGAGGTGCTACGTGCCACGGGTACCAGCCACCTGATGGCAATCTCCGGTCTGCATATCAGCCTGGTTGCCGGCCTGGTGTTCTGGCTGGTGCGCTGGTTGTGGCTGCGTTGCGGCCAACTGGCAGAAGTTATCCCTGCAAAAAAGGCTGCGGTCGTTGCCGGACTGGTCGCAGCCCTGCTGTATGCGTTGTTGTCGGGATTCGGGATTCCTGCGCGGCGTGCCTTTGTGATGGTGGCGGCGTTAACGCTGGCTATTGTGTCTGATCGTTACACGTCACTCTTTCAGGTGCTTGGTCTGGCCGTGATTGTCACGTTACTGATTGATCCGCTGGCGGTTCTGTCAGCAGGCTGGTGGTTGTCATTCTGGGCTGTCACAGTGATTGCCTTCATGGTGGGCGGACGTTACGGCCAACAGGGCTTTGCGCAGAAGTGGATCAATCTGCATGTGGTGCTGGCATTTGGCATGTTGCCGCTGTTGCTGATGTTCTTCCAGCAGGCATCCCTGGTTGCACCAGTTGCCAACATTATAGCTGTCCCCTGGGTCAGTTTTGCCGTGGTGCCGGTTGCCCTCATCGGAATAGTTGTCTTTAGTCTGAATGAGACTGCCGGTGAGCTGGTGCTGCAGTTTGCCGCTGTGCTACTGGATGCCGTCTGGCCGCTGTTGCAGTGGATGTCCGGCCTGGAATTTGCGCAATGGCATCAGCATGAACCGCTTGCATGGACGTTGCTACCGGCGATGTTCGGATTGTTTGTTTTGCTTATGCCGCGCGGTCTGCCAGCCCGATGGACTGGAATATTACTGTTGCTGCCATTGTTTTTGGTGAAACCGGCTGCGCCCGTGCCGGGTGAAGCACGTGTTACCTTGCTGGATGTGGGGCAGGGTCTGTCGGTGGTGGTGCAAACCCGGCATCACGTACTGGTCTATGATGCCGGTCCGCGTTTTAGTGACGCATTCGACACCGGGCAGGCGGTGGTGGTGCCGTTTCTGCGGCATCAGGGTGTCCGGCAGCTGGATACCCTTGTTGTCAGCCATGGTGACAATGATCACATCGGTGGCGTGAATTCGTTGCTGGCGGCCTATCCCGCCACACATATTATCTCCAGCGTGCCCGAAGAGATTGCTGCGAACCGCGCCCACAGTTGCCGGCGTGGTCAGCAGTGGCAATGGGATGGCGTCCTGTTTGAAGTCTTGCACCCGGGTGAGGACGACAGTCTGACAGGAAACAATGCCTCATGTGTACTGCGCATTGAAGCCCAGGGCGGGCAAACAGCCTTGCTGACGGGGGATATTGAACGCCAGGCAGAGCAGCTACTGTTACAGGAAGTCCGGGGCCGATTACCGGCCGATGTGCTGGTGGTCCCGCATCATGGCAGCAAGACTTCTTCAAGCCAGGCCTTTATTGAAGCTGTTGAGCCGGTCATGGCGCTAATGCCGAGCGGCTACCGGAATCGTTACGGCTTCCCGAAAGCAGAGATCACAGACAGATATACCGATATTCAGGCCACTGTCGATCAGACAGGGCTCAGTGGAGCGCTGACGGTGACGCTGGCGAAGCATTCGGAGGTGCTGGAAATCCAGCGCTATCGCGATAGCCAGCCGCGCTATTGGCGCCCGGGAAAGAATCGTTAAAACAGCTGTTTGGCTGCCGGGGTAAATACAGTATGATTTGCCTCGTTCCCGGATTCCGGATATGCGAAGGATGGTGATGGTGTGCTAGAACTAGTGAGGGCGGGCGGCTGGCTGATGCTGCCGATTATTTTATGTTCGGTGGTTGCGCTGGCAATCATTGTTGAGCGTGTCTGGACATTGCAGGTGCGACGTGTCTTGCCCAAGCACCTGGTTGCACAGGTTTGGCGCTGGGAGAAGATCCATCAGCTGAATGACGAGCACCTGAAGGAACTGCAGGCCAGTTCACCGCTGGGTTCCATCCTGGCTGCCGGTATTGTCAACCGCCACCAGCACCGCGATGTCATGAAAGAAAGCATCGAGGATATCGGACGGCATATCGTTCACGAGCTGGAGCGCTACCTCAACACGCTCGGTACCATTGCAGCTATTACACCCTTGTTAGGACTGCTCGGCACGGTTATTGGCATGATCAAGGTGTTTGCGACCATCACCACGCAGGGTGTGGGTGATCCGGGTGCGCTGGCCGGTGGTATTTCAGAAGCGTTGATTACCACGGCAGCCGGTATGTCAGTTGCGATTCCGACCCTGATGTTTTATCGCTATTTCAGAGGCAGGGTCAGGATGCTGGTGCTGAAGATGGAGCAGGAAGCACTCACGATGGTGGAAATCATGCATGGGCAGCGTGAATTAGACCCGGATGCGGAGTAACGGCGCATGAATTTGCAACCCGGTGGAGAAGACGAGCCAGAAGTCAATCTGACGCCATTGATTGACGTGGTGTTCCTGCTGTTGATTTTCTTTATGGTGTCTACAACCTTTGAACATCAGTCACGCATCCATATAGAGCTGCCTGAAGCGACCGCATCACCCGAGGAGATCGAAGAGGAATCAATCGAGATCATCATTGATGCGCAGGGACGCTATTTTATCGGCGAAGAGCAGGTGGTGAATACCGAGCTGAAAACACTCAAGAGCGCAATCAGCAAGGTCCTTGGTGATCGTGAAACGGTGCCGGTGACCATTCGTGCGGATGCCAACACGCCACACCAGGCAGTGGTTACCGCGCTGGATGCAACCAGTCAGCTCGGGCTGACACGGATTTCCCTGGCCACATCAAATATTCAGGAAGAATAGCCGGCTGCTGTTGCGGTTTTTCGCGGTGACATGAAGCGCCTGGACTACTACTGGTATGCACGCAGCCCCTGGCTTCTCCTGCTAACGCCGGTCTCGCTGGTTTTTCGTGTGGCTGTCTGGTTGCGGCGAAAGGCCTACCGCATTGGCCTGCTGCGAAGTCACCGGGTATCACTGCCGGTCATCATAGTCGGAAATATCACGGTTGGCGGAACCGGCAAGACGCCACTGGTTATCTGGCTGGCAGATTATCTGCGTGGCAAGGGCTGCCGACCGGGAATAATTTCACGTGGCTACGGGGGCAAGGCGAGCAACTGGCCGCAGCAGG
>DAOVVG010000036.1 GCA_030632175.1 Gammaproteobacteria bacterium | reverse complement strand
ATCGATATTTGTTGCATTCACAACATCGACGTAAGCGCCCACACAAATTACCTGATCGAATTTTTAAAGAGCTTTTGCGAGGAACGGTGCCTAGCAAGGAGCGCAAATTATACGCGCGATTTCGGTACCGTCAACACCAAAAAACATAAATATTTACAAATATTTTCGCCGGCTTTTGCAGCCCCCGGAGGTTGATACCGGAAGACACGCCTTTGAATGTTGACAGCCGACAAAGTATAGCCCAGAAAGACCGTGCTGACTACAGTTTCCACAGAGAATCTTTCAGACAGCTGATGTTATCGGAAACCAGCCGGAACAAACCTGAAAATCTGCGCAATCAATCCCCGGCAGCAGGCTCTTTTACAGGTAATTCACCCTTTTTTTCACCCAGACGCTTCATAACCACATAGAACACTGGCGTAAAGGTTAACGACATCACAGTCGCCGCCGCCATCCCGCCAACCACGGCCAGTCCGATAGCCTGCTGACTGGCAGCACCGGCCCCGGAAGCCACCACCAGAGGCATAAAACCGGCAATAGATGCGATAGAGGTCATCAGGATGGGCCGAAAACGCAGCTTTGAGGCATCCACAGCTGCATCAAACAGGCTCTTGCCTTTTTCTCGCTCTGCCATGGCAAACTCCACAATCAGGATGGCATTCTTGCTGGCGAGACCAATCAACAGGGTAATGCCGATCTGTGTATAAACGTTGTTATCAGCCCCCTTCATCATCACGGCGAGCACCGTACCCAGTACTGCCAGCGGTACCACCATGATCACCGCCGCTGGACTGCTCCAGCTCTCGTACTGGGCAGACAACACCAGGAACACCAGAATAATGGCCAGCGCAAACACCATGATCGCTTCCGATCCAACCTGTTTCTCCTGAAACGACATGCCGGTCCATTCGAAACCCATGGACGCTGGCAACTTCTGGCCGGCAAGCTGCTCCATCAGTTCCAGCGCCTGTCCGGAACTGTAGCCAGGCGCCGCCTCACCGGTGATGGATGCCGTCGGGTAGAGGTTGTAACGCAGTATCGTCTGAGGCCCTACGGTTTCCTCAACCGCAATCAGGGTACCAAGCGGCACCATATCACCACTGGCATTGCGTACATCCAGGTTACGAATATCTTCCGGTCGGGTGCGGAATTGATGGTCGGCCTGCGCCATCACCTGCCAGGTACGCCCGAACTTGTTAAAGTCATTCACGTACGCGGAGCCAAGATAAGCCTGCAACGTATCGAAGACTTCACTCAGCGGGATCCCAAGCGTCTTGGCCTTGGTACGATCAACTTCTGCAAATAGCTGGGGCACATCAATCCGGAAGGTGGTATTCAGCCCGGCAAGACCGGTCTGCGCATTACCATCCTGGATAATCTCCCGCACCATGGCATTCAATTCATCCAGCCCGATACCACCCCGGTCTTCAATCTGTATCTGGAAACCACCGGCAACCCCGAGGCCACTGATAGCTGGTGGCAGGAAGGCATAGATGATCGATTCCCGGATCTGGCTGAACTGTCCCTGCATTTTTGCCAGGATTACCTCCTGCTGCAGTTCAGGCCCGGTACGCTCTTCCCAGGGAGTCAGGGTTGCAAACACAATCGCAGCATTGGATGACGCCGTACCATCGATCAGGTTATAACCGCCAAACGTGACCCAGTTCGCGACGCCGTCAGTCTGGCTAACTACCGCATCGATCCTGTCGAGCACTTCATTGGTCCGTTCCTGCGAGGCGGCATCCGGGAGTTGCACATGTACCAGGATATAACCCTGATCTTCGATCGGCAGAAAACCCGTGGGCAGACTGACAAACTGCCAGCCGGTAAACCCTACAAGGCCCAGTGCAAGTAACAGCATCAGCGCCGTGCGGCGCACCGCGCCCTTGACCACACTCAGGTAACCGTTTTCTGCTTTACTGAACAGCTTGTCGAAGCCGCGAAAAAATGCATGCTTGTTCTCTGGGGGCAACCGCAGCACCAGTGCGGCCAGCGCAGGGCTCATGGTCAGTGCATTGATAGAGCTGAATACCGTGGCCACGGCAATGGTCAGGGCAAACTGGCGATACAGTTCACCCGTAATACCGGGCAGAAACGCGGCAGGGACAAAAACAGCCAGCAACACCAGGGTCGTGGCGACGACCGGCCCGGATACCTCGCTCATCGCCTTGATGGCAGCTGCTCTTGAATCCAGCCCCTGTTCCATGTGGGTTATCGTGGCCTCGACCACCACGATGGCGTCATCCACCACAATACCAATCGCCAGTACCAGCCCGAACAGGGTGAGCATATTGAGTGAAAAACCCATTGCCAGCATAACGGCCAGGGTGCCAATCAGCGATACCGGTATGGTCACTGCCGGTATCAGGGTGGCACGCCAGTCCTGCAGAAACAGGAACAGCACCAGGAACACCAGCAAGGCAGCTTCAACCAGTGTCACGTATACCTGCTTGATCGACGCATCCACGAACACGGTGGTGTCATAGGGAACAGTGTATTCCAGACCTTCGGGGAAATAGCCACTCATCTCCTCCATGGCGGCACGCACCCGTTTCGATACATCCAGTGCGTTCGAGCCGGGCAGCTGGTAAACAGCGATACTGGCCGAGGACGCACCATCCAGCCGGGAAGTTATATCGTAGGTCTTGCCACCCAGATCGATGCGCGCGACATCTTTCAGCCGGGTAACACGCCCGCCCTCACCGGTCTTGATGATAATGTCCTCGAATTGCTCGACATCCGTGAGGCGGCCAAGCACATTGACGGCATACTGAAAATTCTGCCCGGCAGGCACCGGCGGCTGCCCGATCTGTCCGGCAGCCACCTGGATATTCTGCTCACGAATGGCAGAGATAACTTCTGTTGTGGTGAGACTGCGCGACTTGAGCTGGCTGGGATCAAGCCAGATACGCATGCTGTAATCGCTTTCCGGAAAAATCGCGATATCACCAACACCCGGTACACGACTGAGCGTGTCGCGTATGCGCAGGGTGGCATAGTTGCTCATGTAGAGTTCGTCGTAGCGATCATCCGGTGAAGACAGTGATGCGATAAGGATAATGTTTGGTGATTTTTTCTTGGTATTAACGCCCTGGCGCTTCACTTCCTCCGGGAGTTTCGGTTCGGCCAGGGTGACCCGGTTCTGCACCAGGATACTGGCCATATCCAGATCTGTGCCCACCTCAAAGGTAACGGTCAGGGTGTAGGAACCGTCGCCGGCACTGACGGAAGACATATAGATCATGTTCTCTACACCGATCACTTCCTGCTCGATGGGAGCAGCAACGGTCTCTGCGACCACCGCAGCATTCGCACCCGGATAGGAGGCCTTCACCTCGACGGTGGGCGGGGTGATTTCCGGATATTGCGAGATTGGCAGCAGACCAACAGACACCAGGCCGGCAATCACGATCACGATCGAGATAACACTGGCAAAAATCGGGTGTTCGATGAAGAATTTCGAGAACATGTCAGTGACGCTTGTTGTTACTGCTGTTTGTCTGTCTGCTGCGCGCCCGGCGATGCACCATTAGCAGGCTTTGCCGTAGCGGCCGCCTGCTTGCGTGCGCTGGCGGTGAGAGCCGACATATCAATGGATTCCGGGGTCACCATGCGACCGGGCCTGGCACGCTGCACGCCTTCCACCACCACCCGATCGTCCTTTCGCAATCCCTCTTTAATGACAATGAGGCCATCAATTAACTGGCCGGTCACGACACTGCGCCGCTCTACCTTGTTCTCGCTGCTGATGACCAGCAAATAGGCACCGCCCTGGTCCCGGGCAACCGCACGCTCCGACACCAGCAGCATGTCCTCGCGCTTAACTACCGGAACCCGGATGCGCGCGAATAACCCCGGGAGCAGGCTAGGTGGAATGTCATCATTTGCAAAAATACCGCGCAGCTCCATGGTCCCGGTCCCCGTATCAACACCGGATTCGGCAAACTCGAAAACACCTTCATGGGGATACCCCTCCTCATTGGCCAGCCCCATGTAAACAGGTAATTCCGCCTCCTGAATGTACACACTCCTTGTATCAAGCCCGTCCTTCTGTACCTTTTCCTTGTACATCTCCAGCACGCGCAGCAGATCCCGCTCATTAAGATTAAAGTACACATACATGGGATTGAAACGTGTGATCTCGGTGAGCAGCGTTGCCTCACCATTACCCACCAGGTTGCCGAGATCGACCTGCTCACGGCCTACCCGTCCGCTGATGGGGGCTGCCACCTGCGTGTATTCAACATTCAGTTCTGCACTCTTGATCTTTGCCTCGGCAAGCAAAATGGCTGCCCGCGCAGTACCCAGCTGGCCCTGCCACTTGACAATATCCGACTCCGGACCAGCGCCCTTTTTGTGTAGCTCTTTAGCCCTGGCAAGTTCCGTGCGCGCCAGTGTCTCATCGGCCCTGGCGCCGGCAAGTTCCGCTTCCGCCGCCTGTAACTCGGCCTCGTATTGCCTTGGATCAATGACAAACAGGAGGTCACCCTGCTCCACATAGGTACCCGGTGTAAAATGCAGACTCTCAAGCACACCCGCTACCCGCGCACGCGCTTCTGCATGGTCAATAGCAGCCGTGGTACCGGTAAACTCAAGGTAAGAGGTCACATCCTGGATGACCGGCGTTGCAACAGTTACCTGTGGCGGTGGCGGCTCAACATAGGTATTTGAGTCGCCGCATCCGGCAAGCAACACGGCAAGCAACACGGGAACTACTGATGGACTGTTGTGTTTTTTCGTTACCCGCAACATCAAGTGCTCCTTCAAAAATATTTAAGGAGTAGTGAAACCGGTCAGCCTAGGTAACTGTTACCCGGGCAAAACGGCGCTTTCCTACCTGAAAAACATGCGTATTACCGGCTGTGATCGACAGTCCCTTATCCGTAATACGCTCGCCATCTACCCGTACAGCGCCCTGCTTGATCATCCGAAAGGCATCCGAGGTACTGCCGGTCAGGCTGGCATCTTTCAGTAAATTGGCAATCTTGATCTCGCCGCCGTTGGCGTCAAGGGTCAGCTCCGGCATCTCATCCGGCATGGCCCCTTTCTGAAAACGCGCAATGAAAGCGGCTTGCGCACTTTCGGCTGCCGCCTGATCATGAAAGCGGGCCACAATTTCCTGTCCCAGCTGGAACTTCGCATCACGCGGATTCATGCCTTGCTGCACGTCCTGTTTCAGTTGCTCGACCTCGTCCAGCGGCCTGAAACTGAGTAACTCGAAGTAACGCCACATCAGATCATCAGAGATGGACATCAACTTGCCGAACATCTCATCGGCCGGCTCACTGATACCGATGTAGTTATCGAGTGACTTCGACATCTTCTGCACACCGCCCAGCCCTTCCAGAATAGGCATGGTCAGAATTACCTGTGGTTTTTGTCCGTAGTGTTTCTGCAGCTCCCGACCTACCAGCAAGTTGAATTTCTGATCAGTACCACCCAGTTCTACATCGGCCTTCATCACCACGGAGTCGTATCCCTGTATCAGGGGGTACAGAAACTCGTGAATGGCAATCGGCTGATTACCGGCATAACGCTTGCTGAAATCGTCCCGTTCCAGCATGCGCGCCACGGTATGCTTGGCGGCAATCTGGATCAGATCGGCCGCATTCATGCCGCCCATCCACTGGGAATTGAACATCACCGTGGTCTTTTCAGGGTCCAGTATCTTGTAGATTTGGTGCTCGTAGGTAGCTGCATTTGCCAGCACATCCTCGCGCGTCAACGGCTTGCGGGTGATGTTTTTACCGGTCGGGTCACCAATCATGCCGGTAAAGTCGCCAATCAGGAATAATACCTCGTGTCCAAGCGTCTGGAATTGCCGTAACTTGTTGATTAATACTGTATGTCCCAGATGCAGGTCCGGCGCAGTCGGATCAAAACCGGCCTTGATACGCAAGGATTTTCCGGCCTTCAGCCGCTCAACCAGCTCGGCCTCGACCAGAATTTCATGCGCCCCGCGCTTGATCTGTGCCAGTTCGTCGAACGTCGTCATCAGTAAACCGCCCTGTAAAAATCAGTATTAGAACAGATTAACATACCGGAAGCGCCTGATAAGCCCCCCGTCACCGCCTGCCAGGCCATTCAAGTCCGGGTATCCAGTTACCGATATATAAGGAAGAAACAGTTGACCGGCAGGCGGCCAGTCGTTAACTTATGCCAAACTTATACAAGGACTTACTGTGAATCATCAGTCCATATTCAATCGTGACATTAAATCGCATCCAGTTGAAACGGATGCCCGTCAATCGCTGCTGCGCCCGGCCTATCTGTTGCTCGTCAGCACAGCAGTGGTTTTAGCAATTGTCCTCTGGGGTGCAGACCCCAAACCCGCCGAAGCCACGCGCCATGTTTCGTTGCCGCTAACGGTACCGGCCCCGGCTACCAACCCGGCAGAAGCAGCCGCTTCCGGCAATCCGGACAATGATCACATCGACGGCCTTAACGCACTCTCCGCACCAGCAGCCGGACCAGACATAACTGAAGGTCAGTGGCATGAAGTAACGGTCAAATCCGGTGACAGCCTTGCAGGTATTTTTTCACGTGTGGGCATTCCACCCAGACAATTGCATGACCTGCTGGCACAGGGTGGCGCTGCCAACAATCTGAAAAAAATCTATCCGGGCCAGACCCTGCGCCTGATGACCAGCGACAGCAAGGGACTGGTCAAACTCTCCTACCAGGTCGACAAGCTCAGCACCCTGGAAATCATCCACGAGGGTGACGACTTTAATATCAGCACTACCCACCTGACACCCGAACGCCGGCAAATAAGTGCCAGCGGCATCATTGACAGCTCACTGTTTGTAGCCGGACAAAAGGCAAACCTGTCAGACAACCTCACCATGGAACTGGCCAGTATCTTTGCCTGGGATATTGATTTTGCACTCGACATTCGCAAGGGTGACCAGTTCACCGTGCTTTATGAAGAGCTGTTTCTTGATGGCGAAAGCATAGGCCATGGCAATATCCTCGCTGCAGAATTTGTTAACCACGGCAAACGTTACCAGGCAGTTCGCTACACCGATGCCAGCGGTAAAACCGACTTTTACTCACTGGATGGAAAGAGCATGCGCAAGACATTTTTGCGCAGCCCTGTTGAATTCAGCCGTATCAGCTCACGTTTCAGCCTGGGACGTAAACATCCCATACTGAATCGCATCCGCGCCCATAAAGGCGTCGACTATGCCGCGTCAAGAGGCACCCCGATCAAGGCCACGGGTAACGGCAAGATTGTGCACCGCGGCAAAAAAGGCGGTTATGGCAACACCATCGTCATCCAGCACGGATCCAGCTACAGCACACTGTATGCGCATATGTCCAAGTACCGTGGCGGCCTGAAGACCGGCAGCAAGGTCAAACAGGGACAGACTATCGGCTACGTTGGCAGCTCTGGCCTGGCAACCGGCCCGCACCTGCATTATGAATTCCGGATTAACGGTGCACACCGTGACCCGCTCAAGGTAAAACTGCCGGGCGCTGACCCGCTGAACAAGAAATACATAGCCGACTTTAACGAGAAGGCCGGCAATCTGATAGCGCAAATAGACACCGTGCGCGACGTTCGGCTCGCCAGCAACAACTAACCTTCCACCTGCAACACTGACATCCAGGTATCAGCACGAATCGTTAGCACATGGCAGAGCTTTTTATTGGACTGATGTCCGGCACCAGCATGGACGGCATTGATGCCGCACTGGTTGACTTCACATCCTCCCGTCCAGATATTATTTCAACGCACAGCCACAAGTATCCTGCCGCACTGCATCAGCAACTGGAAGCCGCACTCAGACTTGAAGCACCCCTGAACACGGATCTGACTGCTATTGATGTGGCAGTTGGTGAAACGTTTGCTGCCGCGACTAACGAGCTACTGTCAAATACCGGCGTCACACCGGCAAACGTCACGGCAATCGGCAGCCATGGACAAACCATTCGGCACGAACCCCGGGCACCCGAACCGTATTCACTGCAAATAGGCAATCCGGATATCATTGCCCGACACACCGGGATTGATGTTGTTGCCGACTTCCGCCGGGCTGATATCGAGGCAGGCGGACAGGGCGCACCGCTGGTGCCGGCCTTTCACCAGGCAGTCTTCGCCAACGAAACTGAAAACCGCGTTATTTTGAACATAGGCGGGATCGCGAATATAACAATCCTGCCGTCAGGCGCCGACCTACCGGTCAGCGGTTTTGATACCGGGCCAGGCAATACACTGATGGACAGCTGGGCACGAACAAATCTGCAATCACCCATGGATGCAAATGGTGACTGGGCCGCATCGGGCCAGATCGACGATGCGCTGCTTGACCGCATGCTTGCTGATGCCTACTTCCGGGCAGCGCCGCCCAAAAGCACCGGACGCGAGTATTTCAATCCGGACTGGCTGCTGCAGTACACCGCGGATTACGACATCAACGCGAACAATATTCAGACGACCTTGTGTGAACTCACCGCCCGGACAGTCTCGATGGCCATACAGTCGCAAGCCGGCACCGCGAAACGTTTGATCGTCTGCGGCGGCGGCGTGCATAACAGGCAGCTGATGAAGCGGCTGGCAGCGAACCTGCCGGGTGTGACTGTCGAAACCACGGCGGCCTACGGCATCAGCCCCGACTGGGTAGAAGCAACTGCCTTCGCCTGGCTGGCAAAGCAGTGTATTGAGGGAAAACCGGGCAATATCCCTGCTGTCACAGGCGCTGCCCGGGCGGTCTCACTGGGTCAGTTATCCTGCCACTGACCCGGGAATTCGCACAGCTTCTAGCGCTCACCTACCGGCATATAATTCCGGGGTTCATAACCGGTATATACCTGGGTAGGCCTGAAGATCCTGTTTTCAGAAACCTGCTCACGCCAGTGGGCCAGCCAGCCAGCCGTACGCGCAATCGCAAACAGTGACGTAAACTGGTCCGGCGGGATACCGATTTCGCGATACAGAATGCCGGAATAAAAATCCACATTGGGATAGATTCCCTTCGGTGCCAGTGATTCTTCACAGGCCTCTTCAAGCGCCAGCGCCGTTTCAAACAGGGGGCTAATGGTGCCCTGGGAGTCAGCCAGCTCGCGCATCAGTTTTTGCAACAGGGTTGCCCGTGGATCCTTAACCTTGTACTCGCGATGTCCCATTCCCCAGATAGTCTCTTTGGCTGCCAGCTTTTTCTCCAGCCATGCCCTGGCATGTTCAGGCTTGCCGATTTCCTGCAGCATGGTGATAACGCGCTCGTTTGCACCGCCATGCAAGGGTCCGGCAAGGGTGCCAATAGCTGCCGAGATAACGTAGGACGGCATCGCCAGCGTTGAGCCGGTTACCATGGCTGCAAATGTCGAGGCATTGATGGTGTGTTCGGCATGCAGGATAAAACAGGTGTCTATAATGCGCGCAACCAGCGGATCCGGTTCCACACCATTAAAAAACATATAGAGAAAATTGGCTGCGTAACTCAGGTCGGTGCGGGGGCGCACCGGATCATTACCAATACGCATCTGTTGCCACATGGCTACCAGCGTAGCCATGCGCGCCAGTATCCGAATCGACTGGCCGTGCACATATTGCTCGCTTTCATCACCCGGGCTGCGAATCTGTACCGGAACATTGTTAGGATAAAACATGCCGAGGCTGGCAACCGCTGTTTGCAACATTTCCATCGGGTGGCCGGTAACCGGCGACGATTTCATAATGTCACGAATGTTGTACTTCACTCGCCGGTGTTCACGCACCAGGGAATCAAACATGGCCAGTTGTGCTGCAGTAGGCAATTCACCGTCCAGCAGCAGATAGGCTGTTTCTTCATAGGTACTGTTCTCTGCCAGATCGACAATACGGTAACCACGGTATGTCAGGATGCCCTGCTTGCCATCCAGAAAAGAAATATTCGATTTAGTCGCAGGAACGCCTTCCAGCCCTGGTTGATAGTCAGTCACTGCACACTCCCGGTTGAAGATGATCACTGACGGATCAGCTGATTTATAAACCGGCGTTAGCAAAACCCGGCCCGTAAAACAGGCAAGGGGGCAATTAAGCCCCCTTGCCGCAAAGAACTAATGACTACTCAGACAGAAAATGAAGAACCGCAACCACAAGTCGTTGTCGCGTTGGGGTTACGCACTACAAATTGCTCCCCTTCCAGACCCTCGGTGTAATCAACCTCAGCACCAATAAGGTATTGATAGCTCATAGGGTCAATGACGAGCGCCACATCCCCATTTTCGACAGTAAGATCACCTTCGCTGGTATTCTCGTCGAAAGAAAAACCATACTGAAAGCCGGAACAACCACCGCCCGAGATATAGATTCGCAACCTGAGATTCGGATTATTTTCCTCCTCGATCAAGCGCTTGACCTTTCTGGCCGCGGCATCACTAAAAGCCACATCGACTGCCATTTCTGTTGCTGCTTCACTCATTTGAATACTGCCTCTTGCTTTAGGACAACTGCGAGAGCGAAAAGTATGTCATTTCCTGAGTAATTTGGTCAAGTATTACTCGGTAGTATTACCGCTCTCGGCGCTCTCACGGTCGAATGAAAGCACCGAGGAATCGGTTTCTGCATTATGTACAAGACTGCCATTGACCGTAGCGCCCATCGCCATCTCGATAAGGTTGTAATACACATCACCATCAACGTTGGCCTTGGCCGCGAGCTCGATACGTTCGCCGGAACGTACATCACCGGTAACACTGCCATTCAGGATAACCGTGGGCACCAGCACATCACCTTCGATGCTGCCATGCTCACTGATGGTCAGCACCGACCCCGATCCTGTCTCGGCAATCACGCCACCCTTGATCCGGCCATCGACATGCAAACCGCCGGAAAAGTGAACGTCACCCTCGATGCGCGTTTGTTGCCCGATAATGGTGTCCACTTTGGCACCCGCACTTTTCGATTTTTTTCCTTGTCCCAACATAATATTTTCTCCAGTCAGTTAAGAACCCGGTTGCGGCCAGTCGAATGTCTGTTCAACAGGCGGCGGCTTGCCCTTGCCCTCGGGTTGAATACTCAGGATCACCTTCTCCGCCTCAAAACCTTCTGGCAGGGTGATCGTTCCCGCCAGATCCTGAAAATAACGAAAACGAAATTTCAGTTGTTTGACCGATGGACTGGTGACACCGGCAAGCGCCAGCTCACCCTTCTCACCCACCATCAATCCGGCAATCTTCCAGTCAACAACCCCCTTTACATAACGATCGTTGCGTTTCAGCTGCGTCAGCACCAGATCATAATGGTATTCGCCGACTGCGATCCCCTCTTCCAGGGTAAACCGGTGAATACGCAGGCCTGACTGAACATCACCGGGAGCAACAATGCCGCGGTAGAATTCGACTTCTTCCCGTGCCGCCTGCAACTCTTCCTCCAGTTGCCCGAGATCATCCTTTACATCCAGCGCCGCCTGGCGGTCAATCTGGCTGGACCGATCCAGAATGGCTACCTTCTCGCGCAACAGCGTGGCATCTTCCAGCAATCTCTCATGCCGCTTCTCAAGCATGGCATGCTCGGTGCGCAGCGCAGCCAGCCCATCCACACCTCGCAGTTTGCCAAGATCATAGAGCCACCATGCTGCAAACAGGGCTATACCCAGACCGGCAATCACTGCTACACGCATCAACAGTCTACCCGTCACGGGAACACCCGCACGAATCAACAGTATGGCAGGACATCACGCAATAAGCCGGATACAGATCACAAAAAACAGGAACTGTGTGCCACATTATGGCAGCAGCGCAATATCAGCGAGGCCAGCCTGCTCAGGGAAACCAAACATGACATTCATGTTCTGTACTGCCTGGCCGGCAGCACCCTTGACCAGATTATCAATCACTGACAGCACCACCACGGTATTACCCTGCTGCGGCCTGTGTACCGCAATCCGGCAGTGGTTTGCCCCGCGTACACTGCGAGTCTCCGGATGCGCACCGGCAGGCAACACATCGACGAACGGCTCATCACGGTAACGTGTTTCGAACAGTGCCTGCAGATCCTCGCCAGCATCCTGCAACTGTGCATACAGGGTCGCATGTATACCGCGAATCATCGGCGTCAAGTGCGGCACAAACGTAAGGCCAACCGGTGCCCCCGAGGCCGCCTCCAGGCCCTGGCAAATTTCCGGCAGGTGACGGTGACCACCGACCCCATCGGCCTTGAACTTCTCACTGGCCTCGCATAACAGTGAGCCGGTCGCCGCCTTCCTGCCGGCGCCACTAACGCCTGACTTGGCATCGGCAATCAGCTGATCACGATTAATCAGGTCCGCTTCCAGCAACGGCAGAAAGCCAAGCTGCACCGCGGTTGGATAACACCCCGGGTTGGCCACCAGTTGTGCCTGCGCAATTCCGGCACGGTTGATTTCAGGCAGTCCGTAAACCGCCTGATCCAGCAAATGCGGACAGGCATGTGGCATGCCGTACCACTGCTCCCACTGGTCCGCCTGCCTGAGTCTGAAATCAGCTGCCAGATCAATAACACGCACACCCGCTTCCAGCAGCTGTGGCGTCATACCCATTGCGGTACCGTTGGGTGTTGCAAAAAACACCAGGTCACAGGCAGACAGTTGTCCGATGTCCGGTTCCGAGAAGGCCAGTTCCAGACTGCCGCGCAAATTCGGAAACAGCTCCGACACCGGCTTGCCGGCCTCGGAACGGGACGTTATGACGACCAGTTCTGATTCCGGGTGACCCGCCAGCAACCGCAGCAACTCGACACCGGTATAACCGGTCCCGCCTACCACACCCACCTTGATCATGTTTCACTCACCTGTTCGCTGTTGATATTTACGATGCGCAGATAGTACACCATCCCAAGGGCTTTCATTCTACAATAGCGCTCTCAAAGGCAGGCTTCGGCCGCATAAACAAGGTCGGCTACCCACGGCCACAAGGATATATCGTGTTCAAACATCGCTGGAATCAATGGCTGGACAATTTCGGACTGCGCGTTTCCAGTCTGGATGCGTTGCCACAGTTATCCATGCTGGCCATCCCGGTCGGACTGCTGTCAGGGGGCGTTATCATTGCATTCCGGGTACTGGTTGAATCCTCGCAGGGCCTGTTGCTGCCGGAAGGCAATATTGAAAACTACGAAGGTCTCAGCGTCGGCCTGCGGCTGTTGTTGCCACTGGCCGGCGGCCTGATTATTGGCCTGATCTGGCAATACCTGCAACAGTCAACCCGCGAGACCGGCGTTGTGCATGTCATGGAGCGACTGTCCTATCACCAGGGCAAGTTGCCATTGCGCAATGCCGTGGCACAGTTTTTCGGCGCCGCACTCAGCATTATCAGCGGTCACTCGGTTGGTCGTGAAGGCCCGAGTGTACACCTGGGCGCCACCAGCGGCAGCCAGATCGGCCAGTGGCTGCGACTGCCAAACAACAGCCTGCGAACACTGGTCGCCTGCGGTATTGCCGCCGCCATTGCGGCATCGTTTAACACCCCGCTGGCCGGCGTCATCTTTTCCATGGAAGTTGTCTTGATGGAATACTCGGTGGTGAGTTTCGCACCGGTCATCCTGTCCGCTGTCGCGGCCACTACCCTGACGCGACTGGTGTATGGCAGTGAGCGAGTGTTTTCTATCCCTGGCATGCAACTGGAATCCCTGCTGGAATTGCCCTATGTCATCATCATGGGGATTACGCTGGGCGGCATCGCTGCACTTTTCATTCATTTACTGCAGCGCTCGACCAGCCTCTCGAAAGGCTGGCCAATATGGGTACGCTGCACGCTCGGCGGCGGCATCGTTGGCCTGATTGGCATGAGCGTACCGGAAGTCATGGGCATCGGTTATGACACCGTCAACCA
This sequence comes from Gammaproteobacteria bacterium, assembly GCA_030632175.1. Classification (GTDB taxonomy): domain Bacteria; phylum Pseudomonadota; class Gammaproteobacteria; order UBA9214; family UBA9214; genus UBA9214. The sequence continues at coordinate 1,054 of DAOVVG010000036.1, read as the reverse complement.
GGCACTGCTGGGGCAACTGGCCTTGTCATTACTCTTGATTATCACGGTTGCCAAGATTGTTGCCAGTGCCGTGGGGCTGGGGCTGGGACTGCCCGGCGGTCTGATCGGACCTACCATCGTGATAGGCGCGCTGGCCGGCGGCGCCACCGGCATTGTGGCTGACACCTGGTTGCCGGGTGAAATTGCCTCGCCGGCCTTCTATGCATTGATCGGCATGTGCACCATGATGGGCGCCACACTGCAGGCGCCACTCGCCGCACTCACAGCACTGCTGGAACTCACTGCCAATCCGCACATCATTCTGCCGGGCATGCTGGCACTGATTGCCGGCGTACTGGTCAGCCGGGAAGTCTTTGGCAAGGAATCTGTCTACGTGGTACTGATGAAAGCACGCGGCCTGGACTACCGGGATACACCCATTACCCAGGCTTTGAGACGCGTCGGCGTAGCCAGTGTAATGGAACGCCGCTATGCATCATTAACAGAAACAGTGGACCACCAGCAGGCGCTGGACGCACTGGCAAACGAGCCCCGCTGGATACTGATTACCCGGGACCAACAGCCCCTTGCCATCATGCCGGCGGCAGACCTGGCGCGCGAGATGCAGGAACATCCGGAAAAAACAGCCTATTCACTGACGGAAATACCGGCTGAACGCAGAGACATCAATGCTGTCGATTTCCAGGCAACACTGCAGGAAGCACTGGAAATTCTGAACACGCATGATGCCGAAGCCCTGTACGTTACCCGGCATACCATTCCGGGAATCAGCAGGGTTTACGGGGTACTGACACGCGAGGATATCGACCGCAGCTACCGCGTTAACTAGGCAACCATGTAAACACCTGAATTGAATGCAGGTCTTTAAGGATTCCCAAAACTTTCCCGAAATATTCCCGAAACTACCCCACGGACATCCATTCAGAACCGCGCACATCGATGTACAGCGCCGTTGTCTCTGCACTCTTATGACCAAGCAGGGATTGAGGGTCTATGCCCTGATCTTTGTACAAGCGACCCGATAACGATCTGATCTCATGGAATGATGGCGGGT
>DAOVVG010000149.1 GCA_030632175.1 Gammaproteobacteria bacterium | reverse complement strand
CGGCCAGTCTTTGTTGCAATTCCCAGGCTGCCAGCAGCGCGGCACCGATACCCAGCAAGCCGAGCAGCGTCAGTGCCTGCAGGGGCAGTACGGCAAACAACAGCGCCAGAATACCGATGCTCCCCAGGCCGGCACCCAGCAGGTCGGCGGCATAAATGCGCGACAGCCGGGCACGGTAGTAAATCAGTGCCAGCCCGATTGCGTTGGCAGCGAAGAAGAAGGGCACCGTGAGTAACAGGTAGGTACACAACAGCCAGGCGATTTGCCGCGTGTCCCAGAGCAGTTCCTCGGCATTGAAGGGAATGTGTTGTGCGAGCAGGAAACAGCCGGTTGCCGTGATGCCGAACAGTGCGAGGTTAATGATGTAACTGGTGGCGAAACGTTGCAGCAGGGGGCGTTGCAGCAGCGTGAGAAAGGCACCACTGATGCCGTAACCCAGCAGCGCCAGGCTGATCATCATGTAGGCGAAGTGATGCCACTGAATGATTGAGAACAGCCGCATCAGCAGCACTTCGTAGGCCAGCGCTGTCGCCGAGACCAGTGCGATAGACAGCCAGGGTAACCGTTGCGGCTTAATCGTGTTCCCCTGTGAGCGGCACGAACTTGACGGGTAAAATTTGTCGCGTGATGAGTTGCCCGTCTGCCTGTTTCTCGATCAGCACCAGTTGCTGGGTGAGAAAGCGGCTGCCGACCGGGATGACCATGCGGCCTCCTGGTTTGAGTTGCGCCACCAGCGGCGGCGGCACGTGACTGGCGGCGGCCGTGACCACGATGGCATCAAAGGGGGCGTGTTCTTCCCAGCCATAATAGCCGTCACCGATACGCAACGTTACATTGTCATATCCCAGACTGGACAGTCGTTCGGCGGCCGTTATGCCGAGCGCCTCGATGATCTCGATGCTGTAGACCGCATTGGTGAGTTCGGCCAGTATGGCGGCCTGGTAGCCGGAGCCGGTACCGAGTTCCAGTACCCGGTCATCTGCACGTGGCTTGATCAGGTCGCTCATCAAGGCAACGATGTAGGGCTGGGAAATCGTTTGCCCGTGACCGATAGGTAATGGTCGGTTGGCATAGGCATGAGGGCGTTGCGCAGCGGGGACAAACTCGTGCCTGGGTACAGTGGCAATTGCTGTCATTACGCGCGGATCCAGAGCCTCCCTGTCGAGGTACAGGCTGGTGTCGCGCACGTCCTGCTCGATGTCTTCAACCAGCTGTTGGCGGGCTTGCGCATACTCGTCACCGAACACCGCAGATGTCAGCATTAGCGGCAGAGTAACAAAAAGCCAGAATAGTGGATGCCTGTACAACACCTTCGCTCCCCGTTGAAATTTGGTCTCTGTACTAAGTGTAGACGATGTCCCGTGAACAGGCAGGTAGACGCACGGCACTGTTTTCATGGTCATGGCACTGGCATGTGCTAGTGTAGAGGGACCATGCATAAAATATTGCATCCCCGGTTTCCCTGGTACGCCCTGCTGGTGTTGCTGGTGCTGGCGCCCGCCTGGTACCCGTTTGCCAATGAGCGGGTTGCCGTGGTACTGGATATTGATGGCGCAATTGGCCCGGCAACCGCGGATTACATTCACCGTGGCCTGGAAGACGCGCGCGAACAGGGCGCCGGCCTGGTCATCCTGCGGATGGATACGCCGGGCGGTCTGGATACAGCCATGCGCGACATTATCCAGGAGATTCTGGTGTCACCGGTCCCGGTGGCCACCTACGTGACGCCCGGTGGTGCCCGCGCCGCCAGTGCCGGTACCTATATCCTCTATGCCAGCCATCTCTCGGCAATGGCTCCCGGGACCAACCTGGGGGCAGCCACACCGGTGGAGATCGGTGGCATCCCGGACGCCGATGACCTGCTGAAAAAGAAAGCAGCTAACGGGGATGATACGGAGCCAGCCGACAGCAAGGATGCCATGAAGCACAAGCGCATCAATGATGCCGTTGCCTATTTACGTAGCCTGGCGCAAATGCGTGGACGCAATGTCGAATGGGCCGAACTTGCCGTTCGCGAGGCCGCCAGTCTGCCGGCCACAGAGGCACTGGCACAGGGGGTCATTGATATCGTTGCGATCGATGTCCGCGATCTGCTGGAGCAGGCGCAGGGGCGCTCGGTGACCGTTGTCGGGATCGAGCAGGAACTGGATGTAGTGGGTCTGCCGCTGCAGGTGATCGAACCGGACTGGCGCAATCGCCTGCTGGCCGTGATCACTGATCCTAACATTGCCTATATATTGATGCTGATTGGTATGTATGGACTGTTTTTCGAATTCGCCAATCCGGGCTTTGTATTGCCGGGCGTGGCCGGGGCCATCAGCCTGTTGCTGGCGCTGTATGCCTTCCAGGTCCTGCCGGTGAACTACGCTGGCCTGGCGCTGTTGTCGCTCGGCATCATCTTCATGCTGGCCGAGGCCTTCGTACCCAGTTTCGGTGCGCTGGGTTTTGGTGGGGTAATTGCGTTTGTAATCGGATCCATTATCCTCTTTGACAAGGAAAGCACCGGCTACGCAGTGTCGCTGCCGCTGATCTTTTCATTGTCCTTTATTACGGCCGGATTTTTTCTGTTTATCATCGGCGCCGCCATCAAGGCGCGCGAGCGACCGGTGGTCAGTGGTGAGGAAGAAATGCTGCATGCGGCCGGCGAGGTGCTCGACGACTTCGAGGGCAAGGGACGTATCCGTATTCATGGTGAAATCTGGCGGGCAGAGTCGGCAACCCCGCTAAGGCGCGGTGACAAGGTGCAGGTAGTTGCTGTTGATGGACTGGTACTGAAGATTCAACCGCTAAATAAAGAGGTGTGAGATGGCTATTCCAGGCTTTTTTGTTGGACTGATAATTTTTGTTGCACTGCTGCTGTACACGTTCCGTGTCCTGCGGGAATACGAGCGCGGCGTCATCTTTACACTGGGGCGCTTCTGGAAGGTCAAGGGGCCTGGCCTGATTATCGTCATCCCGGTCATTCAACAGATAGTCAAGGTAGATCTGCGCACGGTGGTGATGGATGTCCCGAGCCAGGACGTGATATCGCGTGACAATGTCTCGGTAAAGGTCAATGCAGTGATCTATTTTCGCGTCATCGACCCACAGAAGGCCATTATCCAGGTGGAGGATTTCCTCAACGCGACCAGCCAGCTGGCGCAGACCACGCTACGCTCGGTGCTCGGTCAGCATGAACTGGACGATATGCTGGCGGAGCGGGAGAAACTGAATGCCGATATCCAGACCCTGCTGGACCAGCAGACCGATGCCTGGGGCATCAAGGTTGCGAACGTGGAGATCAAGCATGTCGACATAGACGAGACCATGGTGCGTGCCATCGCCCGCCAGGCAGAGGCCGAGCGGGAACGGCGTGCCAAGGTGATTCACGCAGAGGGTGAGATGCAGGCGGCCACGAAGCTGGTCGAGGCGGCAAAGATACTCAACGAGCAGCCGCAGTCGCTGCAGCTGCGTTACCTGCAGACCCTGACGGAGATTGCCGGGGAGAAGAGTTCCACCATTGTGTTCCCGTTGCCGCTGGATAGCATCGGCAAGATGTTTGGTAACAAACCGGACTAGACAGGGTGCCGGAGTCGCGACTACCAGCCGCTGGTTAATGGTCCATGAAACCGGGGGAACACCATTTCAGGAAGTCTGTCTGCCGGTAATATAAGCATTCACTGTACTTCAGGAGCCGACCCAAGGCTGAAGTTTAGCGTCATGGATTAAATGTCTGGAAAGTAGTGATAAGCGGACTTCCTGTCCCGGTTTTTGATCTCGCTCCATCCTTTTTCTGCTAGTGATTTCTCATTTTCTAAGAGTAGGATACTGCTGTTTTGAAATTGTGATTAATGTAGACTGCGTCCGCGTTGAACTTTGCTTTAAGCAATCGGACTGCAGCACAATATCTAAATACAATCCACAGGAGAGGATGAAATGCACATGCCCAGATTGGTAACTTCTATAGCGATAACTGCATTGATATTTACGGCGAATGCCTTGGCTGCAGGTGGTGGCGCTGTACAGACGGATTCAGGTGCTTCATCCGGGAAACACTTTGATCCCAAAGGCAAGTTGCCGTCCAAGTTCACCATCGAGGCACAACAGCATCAGCGAAAAACCCTGCCCTTTGACGATAAGCGTGATTTTGAAGAGGCCACAAAAGGTTTCATAGCGGCACCTGATTACAAGCAGATCATGGCTGAAGCCGGCCACGTAGCCTGGGATATAGGTAGCTACGAGTGGCTACTTCAGGGCAAGGACTTTGACAGCATCCATCCGTCGCTTCAGCGTCAGGCCATTTTGAACATGGAGTATGGATTGTACGAGGTCCTGCCCAACAAGATCTACCAGGTGCGTGGCTATGATCTGGCCAATATCAGTTTTATCAAGAGCGACACAGGCTGGATTGTGTTCGACCCGCTTACTGCGAAAGAAACGGCAGCAGCAGCCCTTAAATTCGTTAATGAACAATTGGGCGAGCGCCCAGTGGTTGCGGTTGTCTACTCTCACTCCCACGCGGATCATTATGCAGGTGTGCGGGGTGTGGTCGAGGAAGCGGATGTTCGCAGTGGCAAGGTGAAAATTATCGCGCCTGTCGGCTTCATGGAGCACGCAGTATCGGAGAACGTCTACGCCGGCAACGCGATGAACCGACGTTTATTCTACCAGTATGGGGTGCTCTTGAAGCGCAGCCCATTTGGTCATGTGGATCAATCCATTGGTAAGAATGTGGCGGCCGGTAACGCTGGCCTGATTCCACCGACTGTGATTATCAAGGACGAGATCGAAGAATTAACCGTGGATGGCGTGAATATGGTGTTCCAGAACACCCCTGGTACCGAAGCGCCGGCCGAGATGAACACATACTTTCCGGACATGAAAGCGTTCTGGGCAGCAGAGAACATCACCGGGACTATCCACAACATATACACATTGCGCGGGGCACTTGTGCGTGATGCGCTGGAATGGTCAAAGCAAATCAATATTGCGCTCTACCTGTTTGGACAGGAGGCCGAGGTAATGTTTGCCTCTCACAGCTGGCCGCGCTGGGGTAATGAGCGTATTCAGGAGGTGATGCGTGCACAGCGTGACGCCTATGGTCATCTCAATAATGGCGTGTTGCACCTGGCCAACCAGGGTGTGACCATCAATCAAATGCACAACGTTTACGAGGTACCCAAGAGCCTGCAGCAACAGTGGGCTGCGCGCAGCTATCATGGCTCGGTGGAGCACAATAGTCGTGCCGTCATTAATCGATACCTGGGCTACTGGGATGGTAATCCGACTACATTGATTCCCCTCTCGCCCGAGGATTCTGCTTCTCTGTATGTAGAAATGATGGGTGGTGCAAAGCCGATCATAACCAAGGGCAAGGAACTCTATGATCAGGGCAAGTACCGCCATGCACAGGAGATTTTGAACAAACTGGTGTATGCAGATCCGCAGAATCAGGAGGCAAAGGATCTGCTGTCTGACGTGTTCGAACAGATAGGCTACCAGCAGGAGAGCCCAAGTGTGCGCAACAGCTTCCTGGCGGCGGCCTACGAACTACGCAATGGAATCCCGGGGGGTGCGTCACCCAAGACCAGCGGACCCGACACAATCAGGGCCATGACCACTGAAATGTGGCTGGATTTTCTGGGTATTCGCCTCGACAGCAAGAAAGCCGAGAACAAGCAGTTCACGATCAACCTGGTTACGCCGGATAATGATGAAAAGTTCGTGGTTGAGATGAGCAATGGAACACTGACCAACATCGAGGGTTTTCAGGCAGATGATGCAGACCTGATGATTACGATTAACCGCGCTGATCTTGAACAGACGATGATGGGCGCGGTCTCCTTTGATGATCAGATTAAGGAGGGCAAGGCAAAGCTCAAAGGTAATCGTGAAGTTTATGAACAACTGAAGACAATGCTCGTCCACTTCGACCTGGGTTTCGAGATGATGCCCGGGACTGGAACGAAAGAACTGACTCCCGATCAGAAGCCTTTCGAGCAGGAGGAGCTTGGCGATACCGCTGGCGGTTGATTATTCAATTACGAAGTCGTATTCATTACGCAAGAAAGGCGTGAAGGTCCTGTTCTGTGGCAAAGCGGAAGCACAACTGAAACCCGGGAATGACCACTTCTGGCCGAACCCAGAAGTTTAGCGGCCAATCACATGTTTATACTCAGGGATGGAGCGAACGTCCGCAGTTGACCCGGAAGCGGACGTTTAGCTGCTTCTAATATAAACAATCACTTAACGACCGGAGTCGACCGATACTGTTGAAAAACTCAGTGCCTGGATGGAGATAATGGCTCTAGCCAGCAATTTGGCAAAGGGTGATCTTCT
>DAOVVG010000097.1 GCA_030632175.1 Gammaproteobacteria bacterium | reverse complement strand
GATGGTGCGAACCGCATGTTCATCTAAAGTGGCATGGCAGAATGTTATCTGGGCTGCGGTCTGCCGCACCCACGCTGGTCGCTGGAAGTAGTCTGCTTTGACGTCGGTCGAACCTATGACGTTGAAAATGAAGAAGTCATTAATATCATCACCACCTCCTCACTTGCCGGAGCACGCACTGACGGCGTAGCCAGCTTTGCCGGCTGGCAAATCTTCGGTGCTGCCGGTGAACTGGACGAAGAATCCGGACGCGTGCGCATGAATATTGCGGCCGGCGCCCGTGATACACAGGCATTCCTGGAACAGATTTCCTTCCACATCACCGTGCTTGCACGCATCAAGGAATAATCGGCAACGCCCCGCTGCTGCCAGGGTATGCACCCCATAACAACGGCAGCAGCCAGTAAACAAACCCGGTAATCACTACCACACCCACCAGGTTAAGCAGGAACCCGGCACGAGCCATCTGCATGATGCTCACACAACGGCTGCTGAAAACGATAGCGTTCGGTGGCGTTGCGACCGGCAACATAAAGGCAAACGAGGCGGCAATCACAGCTGCCACCATCAGACCGAAGGGACTCACATCAATAGCGGTCGCCAGCGCACCCATCACCGGCAACAATAATGATGCCGTGGCCGTATTGGACGTCACCTCTGTCAGGAAGATAACCAGTAACACCACGGCGGCGATCACCAGCAGCGTATCGACACCCTGCAACACGGATAGCTGTTCAGCCAGCCAGCGCGTTAACCCGGACTCGCTAAACCCCCGGGCCAGCGCGAAACCACCGCCAAACAAAATAATAATGTCCCAGGGAATGGTGACCGCTGTTTTCCAGTCCAGCAGGAATTCTCTTTTCTTCAGGTTCACCGGAATCAGAAACAACAGCAAGGCACCGGCAATGGCAATGGTCGAGTCCTTTACCATTGCCAGCCCGGCCGGCTGGTACAAACCACGCAGAATCCACAGCAGGGCAACCGTCGCAAACACCACGGCTACCTGCTTCTCCTGCCTTGACATCGGCCCCAGCCCGGCAAGTTGCCGTCCAATAAATTCCCCGCCGCCGGGGAGGTGAGTTTTTGTATCAGGGCAAAGCATGCGCGTCAGGTACAACCATGCCAGCGTCAGCATCACCATGGACAATGGCAGAGCAAAGCCCATCCAGTCTGTAAAGCTGATACTGATGCCGTAAGTCTTTTCGAGCACTCCGGCGAAAATGACGTTGGGTGGCGTCCCGATCAGCGTCGCCACCCCGCCAATGGATGCCGCATAGCAGATCCCCAGCATCAGGGTCGTGCCAAACCATAATTCTCCGGGTCGATGATCTATTTCATGTTCAACTTCCCTGAGCACGGCCATCGCAATCGTCACCATCATCATGGTAGTGGCCGTGTTGCTTATCCACATGGACAGGAATGCTGTCGCCAGCATGAAGCCGAGTACGATACGCCGGGGCGTAACACCGACCACGCGGATAGTGTGCAGGGCAATACGGTGATGCAGGTTCCACCGCTCCATCGTGACAGCAATCAGGAAGCCTCCCAGAAACAGGTAAATCAGGTGATTGCCGTAGGCGCGGGTCACCTCACTGCCGCTTAACACCCCCAGCAGTGGAAACAGCACAACGGGTAACAGTGCAGTGGCTGGAACAGGAATCGCCTCGGTGACCCACCACACCGCCATCAGCACAGTCACTGCTGCCACTCTCAGACCTTCCGGTGTCATCCCCTCCGGAAGCGGCAGCAACAACACCAGGAAAAACAACAGGGGCCCGAGAAACAGACCGACCACCGCACGTTGCCTAAACAAACGTCTGTTCCTTATGTTCAGCCTGACCGATACGACAGGACAACTGCTTTACAGGAAATATTTGAATGACGGACATCATCCGCTGATTATCAATCCCGATCACACGAATGGCAACCAGAAGAAAACAACACAGACGTGCCGGGAAAACTAGCTCACTTTGGCGCGCACTTTCCAGCGAGCAGGAAATGCAAGAATCCCGTGTGAACGACGTAACGCACGCAGGTAGATCTTGGCGGCGCGATAACCCTCACGAAACGACAGGCGCATATACTCCACCTTATCCAGGTGCCCGCCCATCAGGCTGTGTCTGAATCCAGCGCAGAAGCGGTCCTGCTTAAGGTGTGGCGGAATGCGTATACCGACATCCCGGGGTTGCGGGTAAATATTTTCCATGGTGCGGCCCTCACTTTGCTGACGAGTCCCCTGATAACCCTATCGGCAGTGCACCGCGCCCATTGAGATACTTTATATAATTGATTTAATTATATTTATTAGACTTTCCGCGATAAACTCCGGCAGCAAGCAAACTCCCTCGGACAGCAGATCCAGGCAACTCACTTTTATGAATAGTCAACATTGACCGGTGAATGAAACAAACATGCCGGCCTGCTGTCCATTGCACAGGCCTCCTTCTGAACCAGAAACAGGATAAAGACATGAAAACCACTCAGCTGTCCCGTTGGTATCCGCTACTGCTACTCTTTTGTATCACCTTTAATGCCGGCGCTGCATCCTCAACGGCAACCGCGACCTTCGCTGGTGGATGCTTCTGGTGCATGGAACCACCGTTTGACAAGCTTGACGGCGTCATCTCCACCACTTCCGGTTACACCGGTGGCGCGTTGAAAGATCCAACCTACAAACAGGTCTCACACGGCGGCAGCGGACATGCCGAGGTCGTACAGGTTGTCTATGATCCGAATAAAATCAGTTATGCAGAATTACTGGATGTGTTCTGGTACAACATCGATCCAACCCGAGTCAACGGCCAGTTCTGCGACCAGGGCAACCAGTACCGCAGTGAAATCTTCTATCACAATGCCGAACAGAAACAGCTGGCAGAACAATCAAAAGCCGCGCTGGTTGAACTAAAACCCTTCGAGAAGCCGTTGTTAACAGAAATCACGCAGGCCTCTGTCTTTTATCCTGCCGAGGACTACCATCAGGACTACTATAAAAAGAACCCGGTGCGTTACAAGTTCTACCGCTATGGCTGTGGCCGGGACACGCGCCTGGAAGAACTCTGGGGCAAGAATCCGGATTCGCATTAAAACCAATTATCCCTGTAGGAGCGGACCTTGTCCGCGATGCGGCGTATAAAACCAATCGCGGACAAGGTCCGCTCCTACAGGTGGTGTAACAAACATCGTGGCCGTGGTTTGTTATCATCCAGCCATGAAAAAGGTCGTCATCCACAAGCCTGGCGGCTATGAACAGCTCAAAATTGAAGAACATGCCGACCTGCATCCCGGCCCTGACGAGGTACTGATCGATGTCAGCGCCATTGGCGTCAATTTTGCCGATTGCATTACCCGCATGGGACTTTACGCGTCCGCAAAAGAGTATGTCGGCTACCCGATTACACCGGGCTTTGAAGTCAGTGGCACTATCCGGTCAGTCGGCGCCGGCGTCATGGCGTTCAGCCCTGGATCAGCAGTACTGGCTGTCACACGTTTTGACGGTTATGCCACGCAGCTGGTAGTAAAACAATCACAGGTCTTTCCACTACCCGCACAACTCTCTCACGAGGTGGCCGCCAGCCTGCCGGCCGTTTCCCTCACTGCATGGTTTGCATTATTTCAACTGGCACACGCGCAGAGCACTGACACCATACTGGTACATTCGGCTGCCGGTGGTGTTGGCAGCATGCTGGTGCAGCTGGGGAAAATAGCCGGTTGTAAAGTCATCGGCGTGGTGGGCGCTGCCCATAAAACCGCTACCGTCATGTCGCTCGGCGCTGATGCCGTGATCGACAAGTCCACCCAGGATCTGTGGACCGAAGCGGAGCGACTGGCACCGGATGGTTACGACATCATTCTTGATGCTAACGGCGCAGCAACCCTGAAACAGAGCTATCAGCATCTGGCAACCGTCGGCAAACTGGTGGTCTACGGATTTCACAGCATGCTGCAAACCCGCAAAGGCGTACCCGGCAAGCTCCGACTGGTATTTGATTACCTGCGCACACCACGCTTCAGCCCTTTTGACCTGACTACACAAAACCACAGCGTGATGGGTTTCAACCTGAGTTTTCTGTTTGATAAAAACGCGATCATGCAGCAAGGGATGCAGCAGATACTGCAATGGCTGGAAACCGGTAGACTGCAGGTACCTGCCGTGACCAGCTACCCTCTTGAAGCGGTCGCCGATGCACACCGTGCGCTGGAGTCCGGCCAGACAACCGGCAAGCTGGTATTACTCTGCGCCCCCTGACGGAATCAATGCACTACTTGCCGGCACCGCGCGCTGCGGCAACATCGGCCGCCGCAATCAAATCATCCTGTTGATTGCCCCAGGCATTGCGCACGTAAGAAAGAATCAGGGCAAGATCGGCATCCTTCATGGACGTGCGGAACGCCGGCATAGTGCCACGGCCAAACAGCACCGTCGTCATCAATCCCCCGGCAGGTCCTTTGACAACTGCACTGTTTCTCAGTGCCGGTGCGCCCAGTGTCATCTGCCCCTCACCGGATGACAGATGACAACCGGCACAACGCTTGCGGTACAAGCGCTCACCTTCAACAAGCTGACGCAGTTCTGCTTCACCCCACTGTTTGTCTGTTGTATTCCATGTCTGCGCCGCGACCTCAAGATCGACGGGTTTCGGCGGAACATCAGGTTCCTGGCCACAGCCAGACAAGCCAAGTACGACAGCACCCGGCAACAAGAAATGCAAGTGACTCATAAAAAAATCCGTAGGATGGGTAAAGCCCAAAGAACTTACCCATCATGTATATTGGTGCTGATTTTTGATGGGTACGTCACTGCGTCCCTTTACCCATCCTACGATCTACTGTCTCTTGACTTAATCTGCGAAGTCCAGTCGTTCCTGCACCGCATCAATTCCGCGCTGCGCACAGGCGGCGTCCTTATCACCACCGGGTGCGCCACTGACCCCAACAGCACCGATGACGGAACCCGCCAGCCGTATTGGCAGGCCACCATCCAGCACCAGCAGGTCATCCAGCAGGTTCAGTTCATCGGCAATATCCGCGCGATTCCTGCGCAAATCACCGGAGCTGGTACCAGACAGAATTACGGCGTTCGCCTTGCCCTGCGCCAGCTGCGTCATGTACTGATTGGCAAACACATCACGCATCACTATCTGGATCCTGCCGCTACGGTCTACCACCACGACCGACACCTGGTAACCGTCCTTGCGACAGGCATCAACCGCAGCGGCCGCAATATCACGCGCAAGTTCCAGTGTCATCAGTTTCACAGTGATGACATCTCCCGCAACTGCCGGTAACGCCAGCCACTGAGACAAACACAGTATTGCAATGACAAACCGCTTATTCATTCGCATCGCCTCCCTGTTTCACACCCGCTTTCTGACCAGCTGCATTGATACGTTCCAGCACAGCGGCATCTGCTTTCAGCAAGCCCGCCTGTGCCAGTCGCGGTACCAACTCGCGCCACTGCGCACCGCCTTTGAAGATTGTGGAAAACACCGGGATGGCAGCATCGACACGTCCGGCATTCACCAGCGACACGGCATGCCAGAATTTCATTTCCAGGTTGTCCGGCTGCAACGCCTCGGCCCGACCATACTCCGCCAGTGCGGCCTCAATGTCACCACTTTCCAGCGCATGATCGCCCTGATTCATGTGCTCATAAGCGGTATCCAGGGTCAGCAAGCGCCGTAACTCGGCAAGCGGTTGCAGGTTGTCTTCCACATGCAGGTCCACCAGGCGGTCTTGCCGCGGCCGGCCACTGGCCTTGCCGCTGACAACCAGTATCGCCGCCGACTGTTTGCCGCGCAGGTCACCACCGACCGCCTGCGCCGCTTCCAGCGCCACCAGCAGCCGTTCCGCCAGCGGCCCGGTTGCCTGCTGAAAAGCCTGTGCCATCGCCTGCGGTACACCCGGCTCGATCATCAGGTTTGCCTGCACCGAAAAATTCTCACCCGTCAGGTGGCCCGCGTACTCAATACAGTTTTCACCCGTGTGGATGGCTGTCTGACCACTGGCATCAATCATGGCAACCTGGCGCACACCGGGGTTGGCATCTGCTGCCAGCAATGCATCCAGGGTACGTTGCGCACTCAGGCCCGATGCCATCAGGTCAAGGCCGGACACGCCATAGCGCACCTCGATGAATGACTGTGTCGCAATCGCACCCACCCCGGCCTGTGCCCAGGGAACCAGTGAACCGACCGAGAACCAGTGTGACTGCACCGCCACACCCAGTTGCCCGCTGTCAGGATCGCGGGCAACGATAGAATAGGTATGTACCGGTCTGCCGGTTACAGATATTGTGTCCTGCCCGGCCTGCGCAGCCGGAAAGACCAGCATACACACAAAAAAAGTAATGAGTATTTTGTGCATGCCTTGTTCTCCTGCTACAAACTGTGCAAACTCAAAATGAATCACACGTGAAAGGTTCATGGTATGCGAATCAGGATGCAATATCTAATCGCGGCGCAAACATTATGCGGGGTACTGCTTGGCACACTGCTGGCCACGCCCGCCTTCGGCATTGGCAAACCCTATCCCGGTCCATATGTCGAAAATGATGACTTGCTGATGGTACTCATCCCACACACCCCCGAACAAATGGCGGCCTTCTACGAAGCCCGCGGTTTTCCGGAAGAGGCCATTAAGCTGATCAGCGATGCCTGTTTTGTCACGGTCCACATAAAAAACAAAAGCCGGCGGGTGATCTGGCTGGAAACCGTAAACTGGCGCTTCAGCAGTAACAATCAGCCACTCCAGCGTCTCGGAAGTAACTACTGGAATACCCGCTGGGACGAAATCAAGCTGCCGCTGGCCAACCGTGCAACATTCGGCTGGACCCAGCTACCCGTGCAACGGGACCTGCAACCTGATGAACCGGTTGGCGGGAATATCGTGTTTGAAGGTAACCTCAAAACGTTTAATCTCGATGCACGCTTCCTGACCGGCGCAAATAAACGCGGCGGCATGCTGGATATTAATTTCCAGAATATCAAATGCCCAAAAGAGGAACCTCGTCCGTGAAAACCGCGCTCTCACATTACCTGCCTGCCTGCCTGTTAATACTGATCAGCCTGCCTGCTTTCACGGAAACATTACCGCCGGGCGTCATGCGCATCAACGGCACTACAGCGCCTGAGTTACAGCTGAACAATCTCGACGGCGAGCCTTATGATCTAAAAGCTACACAGGGACACTGGCGATTCGTGCACTTCTGGGCCAGCTGGTGCGGGCCTTGCCGCAAGGAAATGCCCAGCATCGAACGCATGATCGCCGCACTCGGTGACAACGAGCTGGAAATCGTACTTATTAATACAGCAGAAACCGAAGATGAAGTGTTTACCTTCCTCGGTATCGTGGCACCTGAACTGGTACCGTTAATGGACCGCGATGGACAGGTCACCGAGGTATGGCAACCGCGAGGCCTGCCGGCAACCTACCTGGTCGATCCCGCTGGCAAGATTCAATACCAGGCGCTGGGCGGGCGGACGTGGGAAAAACCTGTGTATCTGAAATTTCTACGCGGTTTGAACCAGCTGGAATCACAACCCGGCCAGTAAAAAATAAAGGCCCTCCCACAAAAACCTGAACGATCCTGGTACTTACCCCCTCTCCCCAACCCTCTCCCGGAGGGAGAGGGAGTAAACAGGTAACGGGCTTAAAAGAGTGCGCCTGCATCCAACCCGTACCTGCCGGATATCATCAAAGAAAGAGCTACGGTAGATACGTAAACATTTCAGCCCTCTCCCGGAGGGAGAGGAGCAAACAGGTAACGAGATTTAAAGAGTGCGCCTTGCATCCAACCTGTACCTGCCGGATATCATCGAAGAAAGGGCTACGGCAGGTATCTGGATAATCCACTCCCTCTCCCTGAGGGAGAGGGAGCAAACGGGTAACGGACTTTAAAGAACGTGCCCTGCATCCAGTCTGTAGCTGCCAGATACAATCGAGGAAAGAGCTACAGCAGATGTGTAAACAATGCATCCCCTCTCCTTTATGCCCGGCGCCTAATCGGGTACTCCGGGAGAGGGCCAGGGAGAGGGGATGCAACATACAAGGGCGTCCTGCAATTTCACAGAAGAGTCGGAACAGGCCTGGACGAAAGTCAGGAAGTTGAAGCCGTATCCTGCAACCATTCCATCAGGTAATAAATATACTGCCCTTCTGAAGACCTGGATGGCCCGACCACGCGCGCCGCATGATGCTTGTTGTCGGGGTCTGCTACGGCAAGCGCTTCCTCTACTGTCGCAAAGATCTCCACACACCCGGCCGGATACCGCTTTCGG
>DAOVVG010000287.1 GCA_030632175.1 Gammaproteobacteria bacterium | reverse complement strand
GGGAATATCATTCCTGAGCACGCCTTCGCAGGTAAACCCCATGGCCTTGTAATTAAAGATCGACGGATAGTTTCTCCCCTGTATTTCGCCCTTGACCTTTTCCATCCCCATCACCTCAAACAGAAATGTCAGCATCCGCGCACGCACTTCCTGCACGACATTTTTACCCCAGTAGTCTTTCTCACCAATGACAATATTGGTCTTGGCAACCTTTGTCCCAGGCCTTGGAAAGGCGGCAAAGAAACCAATCATCCTGTCCGTATCCTTGCAAAATATACCCAGGTGAAAACCGGTCTTGTTATTAAACTGGGAAATATGCTCAATAGCACGGTCCCTGTCCCAGCCACGCGCAGGGAAATTCAGTCCCTCCTGCACCTCCGGGTCATTCCACCAGCTGACATAGGTAATCGTTGCATCGGCAGGCGTCAGCGAACGCAGCCGAAAACGCTCGGTTTCAAGCTGTAACGGCTCACCGGGTCGCCAGCTCATAATCTGGTTTTCTGCTTCAGACATACATCGCGCACCCTGTCACGATTGATCTTTCCACGATCTGTTTTTGGAATCTCGGGCAATACAAACCACTTCTCCGGCACACAATCCATGCGTATACGTTCAGCACACCATGCCTTCAAGTCTGCCGGCACCGCTTCATTATCCGCGAGACGCACAGCGACCGCCACCATTTCCCCGTTGACCGGGTCCGGCACCCCGAAGGTACACGCCTCGGCCACCGCCTCATGCCGCTCCAGCAACAGGTCAACCTCCTCCGGCAACACCTTGGTCCCGGCGCGATTAATTTCTGACTTGAGTCGTCCCTGCATGCGTATACAGCCGGTCGCATCGATACTGCCGCGGTCACCGGTGTAATACCAGCCATCGCGCATGACGGCTTCAGTCAGGTCGTCACGCTGATAGTACCCGGCCATCAGCGACGGCGTGCGCAACACAATCTCACCCTCACCGCTTGCCTGCAGGCGATGGTCCGTATCCAGAACGGCTGCCTCACCACCCCACATAAAACCCACCAGCCCGTCTTCCGGCTCACAGGATGTTGCCGAGATGCCGGCAGCCCAGTTGGCCGTCTCGGTGATGCCATACATGTTATTGACGTTATCCGTACCGGACCATTCGATAACAGACTTCCAGAGCTCGGCTGACAGCGGGGCCGAACCGATATTGACCTGTTGCAGGGTTTGTTGTGCCGGGGAGGCGACCACCCGGGTGGCAATTTTCCAGAAAGCCGGCACCGAGCTCATAAACGAAATCCTGTTATCAACCAGGATGTCACCGATTTGCGCCGTCCCCTGGATACCCGGCGCCGGGAACAGATACAGCCGGGAGGACGCGGTTAACGGTGTCAGGCAATTACCGATCAAACCGTGACCAAAGTGGGTGGGCAAAATACACAGCGTCCGCGCCAGCGCGGCAGCAGCAATATGCTTCCTGTTATGCTGCAACCGGGCTGCCAGTGAAGCGCCCGTATGTACCACGCCTTTCGGATCGCCGGTGGTGCCCGAGGTAAACAATATCAGCGCCGCATCTTCCGCGGCCAGCAGCAGGCTGGCAGGCATATCGGCCGCCTGCGCCGTGCCCTCGCGTGTATCCAGCACAGGCACCTGCAAGCCCTCGGTCGGCATGGCAGCGTCTTGCGAAACCAGCACCGCCGCGGGTTCCACAAAATCGACAACCGTGGCAAGCTCGCCCCGCGTCAATGACGCATTGACACATACGCAGCAGGCGCCCAGCGACCAGACTGCAAACAAATCAGCAAAGAATTCCGGGGTACCGCCATGCGCGATGACGACCCTGTCATGCCTTGCGACACCGGCCTGCTGCAAACTGTTGCGGCTACAGGCAACCTGGTGACGCAGCTCGTCGGGCGACCAGACCACTCCCCTGCGAACATCCGCAACCTGGCCCAGATCGGCTAGCGCAAACATAGGCCTGCGATAAACATATGTCCGTCATAAAAACCGGTAAGCTTGCTATGCACGGGTATCCCTGGCCTTCAGATTTCTTTCCAGACTGGCGAGCGCATCACCCGGGCTGACACCACCGCTAATCCCGATAAACGGACGAATAGCGGTTTGCGCAATCGCTTCTTTCAGCCTCGAACCGAAATGTTCCATGCTCCCCCACCGATTACGTGCCTGTTTTATCAAAATTCTGCTTCAATGCCGGAAAATAATATTTATTCCGTGAAATTGTACCCGATAGCCCCTGCGTACTGTAGCTATGCCAACCATCGTCGGTCCCGCCACACGGGATTACACCCTGCTGTTTTCGGTAGCAACAGGTTAGCGGCAGCGATTTCTGTCGATCATATCGCAATCCGCCCGTAACCTTGAGTACAATGTGCAGGCGCAGGATGCCCTGCAGGTCCAGACAACAGCAAGCTGCCAAACACATAATTCCGAGCCTATGCAAACCGCACCCTCCAAAAATGCACCCTGCCCCTGCGGCAGCGGCAAGAAATACAAGCGTTGCTGCGGTCTGGGCGGCGACACTCAAACAGCCGGCGCCAACCCGGCGGCCGACAAGACCCGGCAGATCATCGCCCTGTACCAGAAAGGCAATATGCAGGCAGCAGCCCATCTCGCCGAACAGCAACTGCGCCACCATCCGAATGACGCCACCCTGATCGAAATCACCGCCGTCATTGCCATGCAAATGGGCAATCCGGCACTGGCTGTTGAACGCTTTAGCCGGCAACTCGAGCTACAGCCCGGCCACGCCCTGGCACACAGCAACCTGTGCATGGTGCTGCACTCGCTCGACCGGGATGAGGCAGCCTACCAGCATGGCCAGCAGGCCATTCTGCTTGACCCGGGACTGGCGGATGCCTGGAACAACCTGGGCAATATCTATAAAAAGGGAAACAAACTCGACAAGGCCCTCGAGCACTATGAAAAGGCCCTGGCGCTCGACAGCAGCGATCCGCGCGTTCACGTCAATGCCGGCTCAGTGAGCCAGTTACTGGGAGATCTTGAAACAGCTGAATCACGCTACCGTGCCGCACTGAAAATCTATCCGGGGTTTACCTCAGCACTCAGCAATCTGGGGGCGGTACTGCAACGCCAACAACGCCATGAAGAGGCCGAAGACGCCTATCTTCAGGCGCTGAAACTGGAACCGGATAACGCCGAAACGCTGGTCAACTACGGCTCATTCCTGCTGGAACGCAGCGTAATAGAGAAAGCACGTGAGCAGCTC
>DAOVVG010000114.1 GCA_030632175.1 Gammaproteobacteria bacterium | reverse complement strand
TGAACCGGTGCTGGATCCGGTTTTTTCCAGAACAGATGCCATTGGTACGGTGATGCGCAAGAAGCTGAAGCCGGTGACTGAGCCGATCAACGAACAAATAAGGATCTTGAGAAACACATGATTGATATTCGAATGTACTGTACGGCCTTTTGTCCCTACTGTGTGCGGGCGGAGATGTTGCTGAAGAATAAGGGTGTGGGTGAGATTACCAAGATTATGGTCGACTCAATTCCGGACGGTTTCAGGGACATGATCGAGCTAACAGGGCGTCGAACAGTGCCGCAAATTTTTATCGGTGACCGGCATATAGGCGGTTTTGATGACCTGGCGTTGCTCGATCGCCAGGGTGAACTGGATCCGCTGCTGGTGGCTGGCTGAGCGCAGGCGTTTTACACAAAGGTAGAAGAACAATGGACTACTTGCCCATATTCCTGAAGATTGAAGACCGGCCTTGCCTGGTAGTCGGTGGCGGCAAGGTGGCCGCAAGAAAAATAGCCCTGCTTGCCAGGGCGGGCGCACATATTACGGTTGTGTCGTCGGAGCTTTGCTCGAACGTTAAAACACTGGTCGAGCAGGATAACGTTACCTGCGTCGAGCGGCCGTTCCGGGAAGAGGACATGGACGGGGTCGTCCTTGTCATTGCGGCAACCGATGATGAAGCCGTCAACCGCGCAGTCTCGGAGCTCGCACATCAGCATCGCATCCCGGTTAATGTCGTCAATGCTCCCGATCTCGGCAACTTCATCATGCCGTCAATTGTTGACCGTTCCCCGGTGCAGGTGGCTGTTTCCACGGGAGGCGCTTCACCGGTACTTGCACGATTACTGCGTGCGCGCCTTGAGAGTTTTATTCCTGCTGCCTACGGCAGGCTTGCCCGTCTGGTCGATGACTATCGAAACAGTGTCAAGCAGCGTTTTCCCGAGCCAGGGCAACGCCGCTACTTCTGGGAAAACATCCTGCAGGGACGGGTCGCCGAGTTATTGTTTGCCGGTCACGAGGGAAAAGCGCGTGCCGCTTTGCAGGAGGCCATTGAAGACACGGACGCACACTACGATAGTCCCGGTGAAGTGTATCTGGTGGGTGCCGGCCCCGGTGATCCTGATTTGATCACCTTCAGGGCGTTGCGTCTGATGCAACAGGCCGACGTGGTTGTGTACGACCGGTTGGTTTCCGAACCTGTGCTGGATATGGTGCGGCGTGATGCTGAAATGATTTATGCCGGCAAGGCACGTGACAGGCACACGCTTACCCAGGAGAGCATCAATGAGTTACTGGTGCGACTGGCGAAGGAAGGCAAGCGGGTTTTGCGTCTCAAGGGCGGCGATCCCTTTATCTTCGGGCGTGGCGGAGAGGAAATCGAAACGCTGGCAGAGGAGGGCATTCCCTTTCAGGTGGTGCCCGGGATTACCGCGGCTTCCGGCTGTGCCTCTTATGCAGGTATCCCGCTAACGCATCGCGATTATGCCCAGTCGTGTATTTTCGTGACCGGACATCTGAAGGATGGCAGTATCGACCTGGACTGGGAGAGTCTGGCAAAACCTGCACAAACTATCGTTTTTTACATGGGGTTACACAGTATTCCTGTGATTGGTCGTGAACTTATTGCACATGGACTGCCGAAAGAAACGCCGGTGGCGCTGGTTCAGAAGGGGACAACACGCAAGCAGCGTATTTATATAGAAACCCTGGAGTCACTGGCAGATCTGGCCGAGCGGGAGCAACTGCAACCGCCTACGATTATCATTGTGGGTGAAGTCGTTAGCCTGCAGGACAAACTCAGTTGGTTCGGGATGAACAGCAGCGGGCAGCGGACGGACTGACCCGCGCCTGCATGCGGCACACTGCCTGCTTTAGTTGGTTTGTCTGTAGGACATTTGCCATTGTTACAGCTTTTTTCCGGTGATAGTCTCCAATAGTCTTCAGACTTCGCAGACAAGCTTAAAGAAATGTATGGGGGGGAGAAATGATCAATGTAATGCTGGTAGATGATCATGATTTGGTGCGAAAAGGGATAAAGCGTTTGCTGGATGATGCCAGTGGTATCAAGGTTGTTGCCGAGGCGGTTGACGGTGAGCAGGCCATCAGGCAGGTACGCAGAAAAAAACCGGATGTAATACTGATGGATGTGAGTATGCCCGGTATTGGTGGGCTGGAGGCGACACGCAAGATCACCAGTTCGTTACCTGATATGAAAATAATCGCAGTAACCATTCATGATGACGACCCGTTTCCCGCGAGACTGCTGGAGGCCGGTGCAGCTGGCTATATCACCAAGGGATGTGATGTTGATGAAATTATCAACGCAATTCAGTCAGTGCACATGGGTAATCAATATATAACACCGGTCGTTGCACAAAAGCTTGCCTTGTCATTCGTTAACAATGGCAACAAGTCTGTCATTGATGAGCTTACCCAGCGAGAAATGCAAGTAATGCTGATGATTGTGAGAGGCGAAACAAACAAGGTGATATCGGCGAAGCTTTGTCTCAGTCCGAAAACGACCAGCACCTACCGTTACCGTCTGTTCGAGAAACTGGGTGTTGAGAATGATGTTGAGCTTACCCGCTTTGCTATTCGTCACGGACTTATCAAGGAAAATATCGCTCACTAGCCCGAAAGCGTGGCGGTCTGTCAGGCCGCCATGCTCTGTTAATTGTTGCAGCCCGCCAAATTGAGACATTCATCAGAGTATTTTCTCCTGCCTCTGGCATGATAATCCCGGTTGTTCCGGTTTTTACCAGGGCATGTGGGTTACAGAGCGTTTGTGCAGGAGAGAAAAATGGCGGCAAGCAAGAGCCGTGCGCCGGAGTTTTCAACAGGTCTTGAATGGTTCAATGTTGATCGCCCCGTCAGGCTGGCGGATCAGGCCGGACGTGTTGTGCTGCTTGTTTTCGGCGCCTGGTCATCAGTTTATTGTCAGCGTGTACTGCAGGATCTCCAGGTTCTCGGCAGAAAATATCGTGATGAGCTGGTTATTATCAGTGTGAATACACCGAGGTATGCTGCCGAGAGAAAGCGCTCACATGTTCTGAAGGCGATCAACAAGTACCGTATCAGGCATCCGGTTGTTCATGATCCGGAAAAACAACTCTGGAACATGTATGGCATCAAGGCGTGGCCTACGCAGGTGCTGGTTGATCGGGAGGGGATGTTGCTCGGATCAATGTCAGGTGACGGCAAGCTTGCGCAGCTGGATCTGGTTATTAAATACCAGATAGAAAAGACTGCCAGTCCTAATCCGGTAAAAAAAATGCCTTGCACAACACGATGTGCGCTTGAGGCGCCTGCTGTGCTGTCTTTTCCCTCAAGGATTATTGCCTCGAATGACCGGCTCTATGTGGCTGACAGCGGACATAACCGTATCCTGGTACTCTCGTCACGCGGAGATGTGCTGCGCCAGTACGGTAGTGAAGCCGCCGGATTTATTGATGGGAATGGTTCAGATGCCGCGTTTAACAACCCGCAGGGAATGACGCTTGCGGGCGATTTTCTGTATGTTGCCGATGAGCGTAACCATGCGATCAGGCGTATTCATACCGTCACGGATGATGTCGATACGATCGCAGGAACCGGCAAGGTTGGTATGCCTGTGCTTGATGCATACGCAGCGCCAGTTGATGTGAGCCTGAACTCGCCATCTGATGTCGTATTCAGGGACAGTAAACTCTATATCGCCATGTCGGGCTTGCACCAGATCTGGTGCCATTCGCTGGTTGCAAATACGCTCAGGCTTTTTTCTGGCAGTGGCAAGGAAGGCTTGCTGGATGGGCCCGCTACCACAGCGGCGTACTCACAACCAAGTGGACTTGCCCTGTTGTTTAACCGCTTGTATTGCGTTGATGCCGGCGCCTCTGCCGTGCGTGAGGTGGACATTGAAACCGGGGCTGTCAGAACCATCGTGGGTAAGGGTTTGTTTGATTACGGTGACAATGACGGCACGGGCAAGACGGCACGCCTGCAGTGTCCCCTGGATATTCACGCGGACCAGGAACACAGAATGCTGTGGATAGCTGACACACATAACAATAAAATCAAGAGAATAGGAATTAATAGTGAGTTTGTTTCGAGCGTGGCAGTAGAGCATAGACTTGATGAGCCAGGTGGGCTGGCGTTTCATGAAGATACCCTATACATTGCCAACACCAATGCGCACGAAATCGTGCGCCTTAACCCGAATAATGGCCACGCTGAAGCACTGAATGTCTCGGAAGAACTCGTCGAAATTTAACCCTGATTGCAGAGACTGTCCCCGACTTGCCGGTTTCCTGGACCAGGTTGCCCTGAAGCATCCCGATTATCATGCCCGCCCGGTAGCGCCATTTGGCGATGATGATGCCCGCTTGCTGATTGTCGGACTGGCGCCCGGTATGCACGGCGCCAATGCCAGCGGGCGTCCATTTACCGGTGACCATGCCGGTATCCTGCTGTACCAGACATTGTTCGACTACGGCTTCAGCAACCAGCCGCAATCTGTATCCCGTGATGACGATCTGCAGCTTTTTAACTGCCGTATTACCAACGCGGTCAAGTGTCTCCCGCCGCAGAACAAGCCGCTGCTTGATGAAGTCAAGCAATGCAATCATTACCTGCGTGCCGAGATTGACGGGCTGCCGGCACCGGCTGTTATCCTGGCGCTGGGCAAGCTGGCACATGATGCGGTGTTGCGTGTGCTGGGATTGCGTTTGTCGGCTTATAAGTTCGCACATGGCGGTATTCATTCGGTTACGGGTGATTTGTATCTAATCGATTCCTATCATTGCAGCCGCTACAACACCCAGACCAGGCGTCTGACGCCGGAAATGTTTGGCCAGGTATTCCAGCTGACAAAAGAAGTGCTCGATGGCGGTGATAACCAGACCGGTGTTCGTGGAAGCGGGTAATGGCAACGCCGGCAACGCCATTTGACTCGAGCGAATTTCTCAAAACGTTGACGACTCGCCCCGGCATTTACCGGATGCTGGATGATGAGCGAGCGGTGTTGTATGTAGGGAAGGCCGGCAATCTGCATAACAGGGTGTCGAGTTATTTTCGCAAGTCAGGTCTGAGTGTAAAAACCCGTGCACTGGTTGAGCAGATCGCCGCTGTCGAGGTCACGGTTACCCATACAGAGGCGGAAGCCCTGTTACTGGAATGCAACCTGATCAAGGAATTGCATCCGCGTTATAATGTGCTGTTGCGTGATGACAAGAGCTACCCGTATATATATCTGTCGTCAGAGCAGGAATTTCCACGGGTTTGTAAGCATCGTGGTGCCCGGCGCAGGAAAGGCCGTTATTTTGGTCCATATCCGAGTGCAGGCTCGGTGCGCGACAGTCTCCACCTGCTGCAGAAACTGTTCAAAGTGCGGCAATGTGAAGACAGCTTTTTCAGTCATCGTAGTCGGCCTTGTCTGCAATATCAGATCAAGCGCTGTGCAGCGCCCTGCGTTGGCCTGATCGACACGGCACAGTATGCGGAAGATGTGCAGCGCACAGTGTTGTTTCTTGAAGGCAAGAGCAGTGAAGTGGTTGATGATCTGGTTTCGCAAATGGAAACGGCTTCGGCGCGACAGGAATACGAGCAGGCCACGATTTATCGTGACCAGATTGCCAGTCTTCACAAGGTCCAGGAAAAGCAATGTATCAGCAGGGAGCGGGGCGACGCTGATATTCTTGCGTGTATGACAGACAAGGGTAATGCCTGCGTGCAGGTGTTTTTTATCAGGGATGGTCGCAATCTGGGTAACACTGTATTTTTTCCAAGGGTTCCGCTGGAGTCAGAAGCTTCTGAGGTACTGTCGGCTTTTATACCGCAATATTATTCCGGCAAGGATGTGCCCTCCGAGCTGTTGTTGAGTCATTCACTGGAAGACAGTGAACTGCTGTCAGAATTGTTGTCTGCGCAGGCAGGTCGTCGTGTTGAGTTGTGCGCAAATGTTCGCGGTGACCGTGCCCGGTGGGTGAGCATGGCGCTGAACAATGCAGAGCATTCACTGAACTCGTTTAACAATACGCGCAAGGGGTTTTCCGGACGGATGCAGTCATTGTTGACAGTGCTGGCGCTGGATGAAATGCCGGAGCGGATTGAGTGTTTTGATATCAGCCATACCAGTGGTGAGTCCACAGTCGCTTCATGCGTTGTTTTTGGTGTGGAAGGGCCTTTGAAATCGGATTATCGGCGCTTTAATATCAAGGATATCCAGCCGGGTGATGATTATGGTGCCATGGAGCAGGCGCTGAAGCGTCGTTATACTCGCGTGAAGAAAGGCGAGGGTGTGTTGCCGGATTTGTTGTTGATAGACGGCGGCAAGGGGCAAATAAGTGCCGCCAGCAAGGCACTTGAAGAATTACAGATCACTGATGTGCGTATAATCGGTGTTGCCAAGGGCCCCGGAAGAAAACCGGGACTGGAAACGCTGCATTTATATGGTGAACGTGACACGCTAACGTTATCTGCAGATTCGCCGGCTCTACACCTGATTCAGCAGATCAGGGATGAGGCGCATCGTTTTGCGATCACCGGGCATCGACAGCGACGTGCGAAAACCCGGCGTACCTCACCGCTGGAGAAAATTCCCGGGGTTGGTCCGAAGCGGCGCCAGCAATTGCTGCAGCAGCTCGGCGGGCTCAGGGAAGTTGCCAGGGCCGGGGTCGATGACCTGACGCGGGTAAAGGGCGTGAATCGCAAACTGGCACAACAAATCTACGATGCTTTTCATGGAGACTAGGGAGAATCCGGCAGCTTTCCGGGGTAAACAATAAATGCAGTGGACAATTCCAAATATACTGACGTTTCTGCGAATTATTTTGATACCGGTGCTGGTGATCGTGTTTTATGTGCCGGGCCAGTGGTCTTATCAAATAAGTGCGCTGATTTTCGGTCTGGCTGCCGTGACAGACTGGCTGGATGGTTATCTTGCCCGTCGTTTGCAGCAAACATCACCCTTTGGTGCCTTTCTGGATCCAGTGGCTGACAAGTTAATGGTTGCTGTGGCGCTGGTGCTGTTGGTGCAGGACAACCCCAGCCCGCTGTTTGCCGTGCCGGCGGCTATTATTATTGGCCGGGAAATAGTGATATCCGCGTTGCGTGAGTGGATGTCAGAGATCGGCGCGCGTACTAAAGTAGCTGTCTCGGTTATTGGCAAGGTCAAAACCACGCTTCAGATGATCGCGATTCTGCTGCTGCTGTACAAGATTCCGGTGGGGCCGTTCCCAACGCATGCGGCCGGCGTGGTTTTGCTGTACATCGCCGCTATCCTGACATTATGGTCAATGTTTGTTTATTTGAGGGCTGCCTGGCCTGTTTTGTCTGGAGAAGAGGGGCAATCTCCGCAGGATGGTGCTTGACAGGCAAGCGCCAGTCTATAAAATGGCGGGTTGCAATCTGCGGGAATAGCTCAGCTGGTAGAGCACAACCTTGCCAAGGTTGGGGTCGCGAGTTCGAATCTCGTTTCCCGCTCCAAAT
>DAOVVG010000214.1 GCA_030632175.1 Gammaproteobacteria bacterium | reverse complement strand
GCTTGCAGAAAGCTGTGTCACATCCACATACAGTTTCAGGTGCTGGCCGGGTTGCAGGTATTTCCCCTTGGAAAGATTGTTCCAGCGACGCAGATCATTAATGCTGACATTGAACTTCCGTGAGATAAGGTAGAGCGAGTCACCATTGCGCACAGTGTAGTTGACGGTACGGACACGCTTGCTGTTTACTGCTGTCTTGCTCTTTTTCCAGATAACCAGTTGTTGTCCCGGTTTGATCAGTGCGCCGCCATCAAGCCGGTTCCAGCGCGTGACCTGGTTCACGGTAACATCATACTGCCGGGCAATATTCCAGAGACTGTCCCCCGAGCTCACCTTGTGGGTCAATTTGTTACCTGAGCTTTGTGTCGGCTGCAGGCGTTTTGCCAGTGCCGTATAGCGGGAAGCATCCTGTGCGGCAACTGGTACCAGTAAATGCTGACCGGCGCGGATACTCGAGTTCTTCAATACATTGGTATTGCGCAGCACGCTGACGGTGGTGTTGTAGCGTCTGGCAATGTGCGAGAGGGTTTCCCCCTTGTTAATCTTGTGCCGCACCCACTTGACGCGTTGCTCTGCCGGCAGGGCGACGAGATTTTCTTCAAACACCGCTGCCTGTCCAACCGGGATGGCCAGCTGGTGTGGGCCATCCGGATGGGTTGACCAGCGGTTAAAGCCGGGGTTTAGCAGGTACAGCTCTTCAGTGTCGATAGCGGCGAGCTCGGCTGCGATGCCGATGTCCAGTTGCCCCCGGGTGTCCACGATGGCAAAGGTAGGGGCCAGGTCAACGGGGGCGAGCACGACATTGTATTTCGAAGGGCGCCTGACCACATCGCTGATGGCGAGCAGTTTCGGCACATAGGCCGACGTCTCTTTCGGCAGTGACAGGTGCCAGAAGTCAGTAGGCTTGCCGGCCTTGCGGTTACGCTTGATGGCATTGCTGACTGTGCCGCTGCCCGAGTTGTAGGCGGCGATGGCCAGTAACCAGTCGCCGTCAAAGCGCTGTTGCAGGTAATCCAGATAGTTGAGTGCAGCCTGTGTTGACTCCACGATGTCACGGCGACCGTCATACCACCAGTCCTGTTTGAGGCCGTACATCTTGCCGGTGCCCGGAATGAACTGCCACAAGCCGGCTGCCCGTCCGTGCGAATAGGCGAAAGGGTCATAACCGCTTTCTACAAAGGGCAACAGTACCAGTTCTGTCGGGAAGTTGCGCTTTTTTACTTCTTCATAAATATAGGCGAGGTAGGGTTCGCCGCGCTTGAATATTCTTTCAACCTGTCGCGCGTTCCTGCCGTATTCATCTGCCCGCTTGCTGACAGCAGCCTGCTGCGTACCGCTGAGGCGAAAGCCCTGGCGAAGTTGCGTCCAGAAGACGGGTGTTTCAGTGTCTGCTGCTGACGTTGAATTGTGGTACTGACCGCCGCTGCTGGTCGGGGCGTGCGTGGCAAGCTCAGTGATGTTTGCGTACTGATCGTCACTGGTGGTAGCGGTTGACTGTGACGAGCTATCGAGTGATGCGCATCCGGCGGTCAGCTGGATGGCGAGTACGGTTAGAACAAGGCGTATGATCTTCATACTGTGATATCGGCGCTGTCCTGGTTGGTCTTGATAGGTTGGTATGTGACCTGCGCCACAACTGTCGTACTGCCGTCGATTTCGGGCATATCCTGACAGCCCGTCCGGGGTGGGTCAATAACTTTTCCTGAAAAGGGTTTTTGGGGTACGGGAACGGCCGGAATGCGTTATTATTTCGGGGTAATGAATAAGGCATTTACAGCGTCCCTCAGGTCTGCCTCGCTGCGCAGCTGGTACCAGCGTCCACTGGGTCAATTGCTGGCGGAGGTTGAGTTGTCGGCACTGGAAACCGAATTACCGACCTTGTTTGGTTATCACTTGCTGGTACTGGATCCGCCGTGGGAATGCTGCCATCTGGAAAACAGCCGTATTCCGCACCACGTCATTCAGAGTGTCGAACCGCTGACGCAGGCGCAGGCGGGCCTGTGCGGTCATACGGAAGACTGGCCGATCCTGAGTGACACCATTGATGCCATTGTGCTGCCGCATACGCTGGAGATTACCAGTGATCCGCACCAGGTACTGCGGGAAGCGGACCGCAGCCTGATCCCCGACGGGCATCTCGTCATTATCGGGTTCAACCCGCGCAGTCTGTGGGGCATGCGGCGCGCGTTGACGCGCAAGCGCCGGCAGATGCCGTGGGATACCCAGTTTCTGAGCATGAACCGAATCAAGGACTGGCTCAGGTTGCTGGGGTTCGATACCTTGCATGCGCGATACCTGTTTCAACATCCACCGGTGCAAAATGTGCGTCTTCTTGAAAAGCTGCGAATTACCGGTTCTCCCGGAGATGACTATGGCCGCAAGTACCTCTCGGCGGCTTACATCCTGGTGGCACGCAAACGTACGATCGTGATGACACCGGTAAAAGAAGGACCGCTGGAACGGCGCCGCCTGTTCCCGGTGGGAATACCCAACTCCAGTCAGGGCAATGTCAGACGTGTCAACTGAAACTGAAGTTTTTACGGACGGTGCCTGCCGTGGCAACCCGGGTCCGGGTGGCTGGGGTGCGTTGCTGCGACACAATGGCCATGAAAAAATCCTGTATGGTGCAGAGGCGCTGACGACCAATAACCGCATGGAGTTAATGGCCGCAATCCAGGCGCTTGAGAGCCTGACGCGTCCCTGTCGTGTGCGCCTGACGACAGACTCGAAATATGTGCAGCAGGGCATCCAGGAATGGCTGGCAAACTGGAAGCGGCGTGGCTGGAAGACGGCTGCAAGGAAGCCGGTCAAAAATGTTGACCTTTGGCAGCGGCTCGACAAGGCCACGGAAAGACATGATATTGAATGGGCCTGGGTCAAGGGGCACAGTGGCCATCGCGAAAACGATCTGGCCGATGAGCTGGCAAACAGGGCCATCGACGAACTCTTATAGACTGCAGGAACATACATGCGTCAAATCGTACTTGATAC
Source organism: Gammaproteobacteria bacterium (assembly GCA_030632175.1). Taxonomy (GTDB): domain Bacteria; phylum Pseudomonadota; class Gammaproteobacteria; order UBA9214; family UBA9214; genus UBA9214. The sequence continues at coordinate 1,704 of DAOVVG010000214.1, read as the reverse complement.
TGAAACAACCGGCCTGGAACCCTCGGAAGGCCACCGCATTATTGAAATCGGCTGCGTGGAGTTAATAGATCGGCGCATTACCGGCAATACCTATCACCAGTATATTCAGCCGGACCGCGAGATCGATGCGGGTGCGGTCGAGGTTCACGGCATCACCAACGAGTCGCTGGCGGACAAACCGCGATTTGCAGACGTCGCTGGCGAGTTCCTGGATTTCATCAAGGGTGCGGAGCTGGTTATTCACAATGCACCGTTTGACGTCGGATTTATTAATCACGAGTTCAAACAGCTGGCTGCGTCCCCCGGTACAGTCGGGGAGCATTGCAAGGTGCTGGATACGCTGGCAATGGCACGCCGCATGCATCCGGGCCAGCGCAACAGCCTGGATGCCCTCTGCAAGCGTTATGAGATAGATAATTCCCAGCGTGAATTACACGGCGCCTTGCTGGACGCCGAGATCCTTGCCGATGTCTACCTGATGATGACCGGTGGCCAGGTGAGCCTGTCGCTGGATAGCAGAACGGACAGCCATGGCAATCAGCGTGCCGAGATTCAACGTGTGGCTGCTGATCGTGAACCGTTGCGCATCATCCGGGCCAGCGAGTCAGAATGCCAGGCGCACACTGAACGCATGCAGGCGATTGAAAAAGCCTGTGACGGTAGCAGTGTGTGGCGCCAGCTCGAAACAGAAGCACCCTCCTGAAGGGTAACTGCAGGGCACTCCTGCGCAGATCAGGCATTTGTAGCAGCGGAGTTCATCCGCGTTGCAGTATACCCTGCGCGAGAGATACACCTGTAGGAGCGGATTTCATCCGCGATACATCCCGCTATGGCGGGATGTTGTCTTGGAGGCCGAACGAAAAACACCTCACCACACCAAGAGATTGTACTTCAGTGCAATAGGCAACCATCTTCAAGCGCTATAGTATTTTAACCAGTGGCGCGGATTCTAATAATAAAAACTCTAAACTCTTGCTACTACACGTCTCGTATTCCCTATACGAGACGTGTTTTTTATGGGTGGTTATAAATTAAGGTATTTCATTCTGCCGACCACATCGTAATTGCCGGCGTCACCGTTGATGTCAGCGGAGTGTCATTACCAGACTTCGTGATTGGTACGGTACTGGAAATGGAAGGATCATACGACCAGGGCACCGGGATATTCACGGCGACCGGGGTTGAGATTGACGACTGATCGACGGGTACGCTTTTCAAGTGACGACTTGATCTGCGTCAAAGCGAAATAGACCTTGGTTTACGTATAAATATAACCACAGGCAGGCGCAGTACATAGATTGATTTTGCCTGTAAGACTCCCATACTTAAGCGGGCCACCAGCCCGCTTCTTTTTGCCTGCAATCCGGGGAATCGTTTGTGTGACTGATGATTTGAATTGGTGGGCGATACTTTGATTGAACCTGCAAACCCTGCCGTGTGAAAACTTAAACGTATTAGTTGGGACAGTTCCGGAACTACAGCATCTCCTAATATTAGAAATTGCTAAACGAAAGCAACCGACCCTAAACGGTCATCCAGCGTAAGTCGCTGTATATCTTAAAAGTACTGTAATCAGACATACAGGGACAGGATGCGGATCGGCAACCGTCGAGCCTTTTAAGACCTTCACGCTCCCTGATTTCAGTTAGTGTGAGTAAGTGGCATTCCTCATAGAGGGACTCCCAAATACCTACTAAAATATAT
>DAOVVG010000231.1 GCA_030632175.1 Gammaproteobacteria bacterium | reverse complement strand
CGTTTCTCGGTAACGGCCAGCGAATGGATGAGCGCTGTGGCAACCAGCCAGGGCATGAATGAGGCGTTCTCGATCGGGTCCCAGAACCACCAGCCGCCCCAGCCGAGTTCGTAGTAGGCCCACCAGCTGCCCAGGGTGATGCCAATGGTCAGAAATACCCAGGCAATCAGGGTCCAGGGGCGCGACCAGCGTGCCCATGCGGCATCCAGTTTGCCGCCGATCAGGGCGGCGAGGGCAAAACTGAAGGCAACAGACAGGCCGACATAGCCCATGTAGAGCATCGGCGGGTGCACCGCCAGTCCGAAGTCCTGCAACAGCGGGTTCAGGTCACCGCCTTCCAGTGGTACCGGAAAGATGCGTTCAAACGGGTTGGAGGTAAAAATCAGGAATGACAGGAAACCGATGCTGACCATGCCCATCACCGAGAGTACCCGCGCCACGATTTCCGGCGGCAGGGTGCGACTGAACAGGGAAACGGCTACTGTCCAGCCGCTCAGGGTCAGCGCCCACAACAGCAGCGATCCCTCGTGTGCACCCCATACCGCGGAGATCTTGAACACCAGCGGCAGCTGGGTGTTACCGTGTTGCGCTACGTAGAGCACGGAAAAGTCATTGCCCAGGAAGGCGCTCACCAGTGCTGCGAACGAAAGTGCGATGAAGAAGAATTGTCCCCAGGCGGCAGGTCTGGCCAGCGCGATCCAGCCGGGGGTGTTGTTGATGCTGCCGATCAGCGGAAAGATGGACAATACCAGTGACATGCACAGGCCGAGGATGAGTGCGAAATTACCGAGTTCAGGTGTCATGGTTACGGTTGCTCTTTAAACTCCCTCTCCTTTATGCCCGGCGCTTAATCGGGTGCTTTGGGAGAGGGTTGGGGAGTACCCGATTAAGCGCCGGGCATAAAAGGGGATAAAAACGGCTGTTAACTGCCGGATTTTATATCCCCTCATCCTGGCCTTCTCCCGGAGGGAGAAGGGATAATTTGTTTCGCTGCGTACAATGGATTTCACTTTCATTGCATTTATTCAGTCTGTATTTACTGCACTGCCCGCAGTGCCTTCATCATGGGTTTTTTTCAGTGCATCGGCCACTTCCGGCGGCATGTAGTTCTCATCATGCTTGGCGAGTACCTCGCTGGCGACGAACAGCTGGTCCTTGCCGAGTTCTCCCAGCGCGACGATGCCCTGGCCCTCGCGGAACAGGTCCGGCAGGATGCCGGTGTACTGAATGGTGATGGTCTTGGCATTGTCGGTGATGTCAAAGCGTACGGTCAGGCCGTCTTCCTGGCGTTTCATGCTGCCGGTAGTGACCAGTCCGCCTACGCGGATGGGATGGTTGACCGGTGCTTCGCCGGCGGCCACGGCGGACGGCGTATAGAAGAACATCAGGTTTTCATTGAAGGCCTTGAGTGCGAAGCCGGCGGCGATGGCGACACCGGCAACCATCAGGGCGATCAGCATCAGGCGTTTCTTGCGTTTCGGTGTCATGTAGTGTCTCTCCTGGCCCGTCTGGCCGCGCGGGCAATGTCACCCAGTAGCTTCTTGCGCTGTCGCAGCGGCAGGATCACGTTGATCAGCAGCACGAGCAGGGCAATACCATAGGATGTCCACACGTAGAACGCGTAGCCACCCATGTTAAAGAATTCATTCAGACTCATTTTGTCTCCGCGAGTTCCCTGACCCAGCCGGTATGGCGCTCGCGCTCCAGCACCTCGCAGCGTGCGCGCATCAGCACCACGAAGGCGTAGTACAGCTTGAAGGAGACAGCCATCAGCAGCAGCGGGATCAGCATGCTGAGGTGGATGGACGGCTTGTCGAGCTTGGTTACCGTTGGACCCTGGTGCAGGGTGTTCCACCATTCGACCGAGTAGTGAATGATGGGGATGTTGATGACGCCGACCAGTGCGAGGATGGCTACGGCGCGCGCCGCTGTACGCTTGTCGTCGATGGCATTATAGAGAGCGATTACGCCCAGGTACAAAAACAGCAGGATCAGCTCGGATGTCAGACGTGCATCCCAGACCCACCAGGTGCCCCACATCGGCTTGCCCCAGATCGAACCGGTGACCAGCGCCAGAAACGTGAACCAGGCGCCGATGGATGCACTGCTGATGGCTACCACCTCGGCCAGCTTGATGCGCCAGATCAGGCCGATGGCCCCTGCTGTCGCCATTACCACATAGACAAACATTGACATCCATGCGGCCGGCACATGAATGAACATGATGCGATAGCTGTCGCCCTGTTGATAATCCGGCGGCGCTTTCACCAGGCCGTAATACAGACCGGCCAGCGTCACCAGCACAAAGGCAATGGCCAGCCACGGGATCAGGCGCCCGGAAATACGGTAGAAGTATTTTGGTGAGGCCATCTTGTGAAAGAAGTTATTAAACATCACTGTGTTCTCATAAACAATTTGCCGGCGAACCGTTCGCGGCCAGGGTTGTTTCTGCAGCCGCCATTATTTCAAGTAACGGAATGGGTTTATGGGGTTGGTGTCTCATTTGTTATCAACTCAGGCTGATGCGCAGGGCTGCAGCGGTGGCCAGTGGTGACAGGCTCAGGGCCAGTACCAGCAGTGCGCTGATCAGCGATAAATGGGCGGTAACCGGAAGGCCTGCAGCCGCCGTATCCACCGCACTGGCCGCAAATATCAACAACGGAACGTATAATGGTAACACGAGCAGGGACAGTATCATCCCCCCCTTGCGCAGTCCCACTGTGAGCGCCACACCCACGGCGCCGATCAGGCTCAACACCGGCGTGCCCAGCGCCAGCGTGACCAGCAGGATAATAATGGCATCGCCCGGCAGCCCCAGCAACACACCGAGTAGCGGCGAAATCACCAGCAGCGGCAGGCCGGTTATCAGCCAGTGGGCCAGTACCTTGGCGAGTACCAGCACCGACACCGGGTGCGAGCTGAGCAGAAATTGCTCCAGCGTGCCGTCCTCGAAATCGGAGCGGAAGATGCCCTCCAGCGACAACAGGGCAGCGAGCAGCGCCGCGACCCAGATAACTCCCGGACCGACCGCTTGCAGCAGTTTTGGATCGGCGCCGATGCCGAGCGGGAACAGGCTGGTGACCAGCACGAAGAACAGCAGCGGGTTGATCATTTCGGCGCGGTGACGAACGGCCAGGACCAGGTCGCGTTTCAGCAGCAGTGCGAAGGCACGTGTCAATGAGTCGGAAGTCATGCGGCCAGTTCAGACAGGTTGATGCGCTGGATGGTGGTATTGGCGAGGTTGACAGCATGATGCGAAGTTACTGCCAGCATGCCGCCATTGGTGGTGTGCTGGTCGAGCAGGTTCTCAATGCTCTTGATACCATCGGTATCCAGTGAGGTAAACGGTTCATCGAGGATCCACAATACGGTGTCGGTGACCAGCAGGCGCGCCAGCGCCAGGCGACGCTGCTGGCCGGCTGACAGGTTGCGCGTCAATACATCCTCGAATCCGTACAGGTCCACTTTTTCAAGGGCCTCCTCCAGCGTCGTGTCATTCGGTTTGCCCAGTGCACGCGCCATGGCGAGGTTTTCCAGTGGCGTCAAATCCAGCTTGATACCGTCCCGGTGACCGACATAGGCCGTATGCACATGGTAGTCCGGGCCAAGCTTGCTGATATCCGTTTCGTCCCAGGTGATTGTGCCGGCATCCGGTAGCCGAATGCCGCACAAAATACGCAGCAGTGAAGTCTTGCCGCTGCCGTTACGGCCCTCCAGTATCAGCGCCTGCCCGCGTTCGAGCCTGAATCCCAGGTTGCTGAACAGCGTGCGGTCATCGCGAACGCATTCCAGTGCATGGGCTTCGAGTGTAGTGTTATTGCCAGTTTGGATCACTGCTTGTCAGTCCGGATGGGGGAATACAGGTGTCCCGCAGGTTAGTTTGCAAATCATACTATATTCCTGGGCGGCCAGCCCAACAGGTAACTGGACCGGCCTGGTCGATGTTGCATGGTTGTGGAACGCCGTTCGGGCAAAAAAAAGGGGCGACGTGGGGGGGTGTCGCCCCTTGGAAAGTCCACTCCGGCTACGCTGGATGCGTTTTCGGAGCCGGAAATGGTCTGAACTGGCTGAAATAATTTCAGGGATTCAGGGTAAAAGCAGTGGCTGTTGCAGTGCCATCCCAGGTAAAACCATCTACCGTTACCGCTGAAGTCGTTGCGGTATAGCTTCCTGTTGCGGTACCGCCGTTGCCTTTCTTGTTGGGTCTGCTGGTATTCCAGGTGGTTTCGGCAATACCGGCTGCTGCCGTACTTGTACCATTAATAAACGGCATGACAATTGTCGCACTTGTCTGGTGACTCGAAATTACTAACTTCGTTGGGTTGGGTGCCGGGTAACTGGATCTCGGGTGGCACAACGTCGGCCGCGT
>DAOVVG010000039.1 GCA_030632175.1 Gammaproteobacteria bacterium | reverse complement strand
ACTGTTGTTCAAAAAAAGCGGCCTTCATGGCCGCTTTTTTTGTGTTTCAGTTAACGCCGTAACACGAATTTAACTCATCCCTGTAGGAGCGGACCTTGTCCGCGATTCCGGTTTCAAAAAAACAATCGCGGACAAGGTCCGCTCCTACACTGATAACTGTTAAACCTGTTCAGCAGGTTCACCTACGTCTCTCAAGCGCGTCTCTATCCTGGTCTCTGACGTAAGCGTGCGATGAACCGGACACTTGTCGGCAATCTCCAGTAATCGCTCACGCTGGCTGGTATCGAGTGGCCCGGACAATTCAATTTCACGTTCGATCAGATCAATCTTTCCGCTGTCTGACTCACACGTCTCACAGTCTTTGGCGTGGATCTTCCTGTGGCTCAGGTGGACATCGATATTTTCCAGCGGCCACTGCTTGTGATCGGCGTACATGCGCAGGGTTATTGAAGTGCAGGCACCCAGGCCTGCCAATAGCAGGCCATAGGGGTCAGGCCCGGTATCGGTGCCACCCACTGACAGGGGTTCATCTGCCGCCAGCCGGTGCGTGCCGGCCTGTATTTCCGTTCGATAACCTTGCCCGGTACTCACGGTCACCTGGTTGCCGGATTCTGCATCAATGTGGTCATTTATTTCCACTGACGCGGGCATTTCAAAATAGCTTGTTGCCCATGTTGCCAGTACAGCGCCTGCATAGTCCGCATCATTACGATTTGTCAGCAGGTGATCCGCCTCGTTTAGAGAGATAAAACTTTTCGGTTGCCGGGCTGTGCTGAAGATATGTGTTGCGTTCTCAAAGTCCACGACCATGTCGGCAGGGGAGTGAAGCACCAGCAAGGGCAGGCCAAGTTCTTCGATTGTTTCATCCATGCGGTGGCCGTCAAGGTCATCAAGGAACTGTTTCTTGATGCTGAATGTTCTGCCTTCCACGATGACATCAGCTTTACCGTGTTTCTCGATCTCAGTGTGCGAGTTTTTCAGCAAGTGGCCCACGTGAGCAGGGTCTGCAGGTGCGCCAATCGTTGCTACTGCCCTGGTACCGGAAATCTTGCGCGCGGCCTGCAGCACAGCGGCACCTCCGAGTGAGTGTCCGACCAGTAGTTGTGGCGCGGACAGCCGCTTGTTCATGTATTCTGCGGCGGCAACCAGATCATCAACATTGGATGAAAAATTGGTATCCGAGAAGTCGCCTTCGCTCTCACCCAGTCCGGTGAAGTCAAGGCGCACGACGGCAATGCCATGCCTGGTCAGTGCCCGGCTGATGTAATAGGCCGACTTGAAGTCCTTGGTGCAGGTAAAGCAATGAGCAAACAATGCGTAGGCGAGGGGTTTCCGCTCCACCGGGAGATCAAGTTTTGCACCCAGTTTAAGACCATCGGCGTTCTCGATTTCCAGTTTTTGAGTGTTCATGTGGTTTGCATCCTGTGCTTTGTTTTGATGGGTACGCTGCGCTTTACCCATCCTACGGTATAGAATTGTTGTTGTTCTTATGTAGGATGGGTAAAGGAACGCAGTGACGTACCCATCAAAACCGCGCGACTTCCCATTGCTTCCAGTTGATTTGTTGCATGCTGTTGCCCAGTTCATGCATGGCATCCAGCAGGCTATTTGTGCTGCCCAAAACAGCATAGAGATTACGCAGGGCCTGCCCGTCAAAATCATCAGGATGCTTGTCCTGCTGCAGTTTATCCAGATGTTGCTCCAGGTCTTCAGACAGTGTTGTCCCGGTGCTCCATTCCTTTATCAGGGTGTCCGTCTGTTCCAGTCGTGCCCATTTTTCCAGCACGCTGCATATGCGCTTGCGCCACTTCTCATTCAAATCGTCGAGCGAATGCATCAGTTCGGGAGACTCGGATTCGGCAACCGTGAAGCTTGTTTCCAGTGTGAGTAATCTCAGGCGGACGGACTGCAGGCTGTCTACCAGGTGCTGTACCTTTTCCAGTGTGTTATCCGGAAACAGCGGGTAATCCAGATTTTTTTCAACCGTCAACAGTTGTGCGGATACAGGCAGTATCGCTGTTTCAAATACCCGCTTTCTGCGCTGGCGGCCACGTCGTTGCTGTCTTGGTGAAAATGCGCGGAAGTCACCAATAATTCGGGCGCTGCCGGCCAGAAAACGACGCATACTGCGCAACAGGATTTTCTCCGGGTGCATGGGGCTTAACAAGCGGTGGACGATGACAACAATGCTGATGCCCATCAGCATGACCAGGCCGGTGGAGACCAGCGCGATGAACGAATAGCTCTGCTGGTTGTTAATATCGACCATCATGACAAACATGGCCAGTGGCCCTATCTTTAGTATGGGTGAGCGACCACCGAGGTAGGCGAACACGAATGTGTATACAAAGATAAGAACAAGTAGACCGAAACCTGAATCCAGTGCGGGCATGAGAAACAGATAGACCGGTGCAACAGCGATAAACATGCTGAGCAACAGTACGATCAGCAGGCCAAACAGGTTGGCCGGCGCCATCACCATCATGAGTCCGAAAATGGCTGCCATCATTGGAATGCCGGGTCCGCCCGGCGGATTAACGAAGTACCAGAACGCAAAGCCAACGACCCAGCAAATTGCAGGAAACAGTGCTTTCACCAGGCGGTCGGGGTTCCAGAAGGAAGACTGAAAGGGATCCGCTGTTTTTGTCTGGCTGCGCAAGCTGCTGGCAGAGTCAAGATTTGCCAGCACGCGCAGGGTCAGCAGCAGTTCGCGACTGCTATGGTCGAGTATCTGCAATTGTGCGACGAAGTTCGTTATGGCCGCTTGCTGAAAATGGGACAGTGCCTGGTAACTGTGCCCGTCTTTCTCCAGTGCAAGTGCTGTCAGCAGCGCCGTATCATCGGGATCCTGCTCTACAATGTCGGTCTTTTGTTCATCCCAGAGCATGCGGCCACGTTCCAGTCGTTGGCTCAGTGTGTCCAGTGCAGCTTCAAGTCCGGGGAGCAGTACTTTCAGGTCCAGCTCGCGACAGTCATTGATGCTCTCACGCCACAACTCCTGTGCGTTGCCGAATACGCGGAGGTTGGTGCGCAAGCGTTCCCATACGTGCTTTTTTGCGCCCACGACGGGCGTATCGGAATATGCGGCTTTCAGCGTAGCCAGTAGTTGCTGGTACTCTCCGGCGAGCTGGGTGCGCAGTTCCGCTGTTTCGGTTTGCACTGATCCGGTCGAGAGTTGCTGACGATAGTGACCGAAAAGTTTTTGCATGTTGTCCCATAGCGCCAGTCCCTGCTGCTGCAGGGTTGCGCCTGAGGTGCGTGGCCAGAGCAACACGCTGACGACGGTAAACAGCAATACACCGGCGGCGGTTTCCAGAAACCGGGTAGTGGCAAAGTGGAAGGCGGTATCGATCTGCATATAACTGGAAGACCAGACAGCGACGGCCAGCATGCCGGCATTGAACCAGGTGTCACCCTGGCGGGCTGTTTGCAGGAAATAACCGACGAACACAAGCCACACAGCGGTGGCCAGCAGCATGCCGATCGGAGACTGTGAGAACCAGGACAGCAGCACAAAACCGGCGAGGGCGCCGAGGCCGGTGCCGGCGACACGCATGAAGCCCTTGTTGAGGCTGGCACCCGTGGTTGAGAGGCTGATGACAACAATCGCCAGCGCACCAAATTTCGGCAGGTCCCAGTCCATGGTCAGCGCCAGCCAGTAAAACAACATCATGCTGAGTGCCAGCTTGAAAGCCTCCTGCAACTGGAATTTCTGAGTCATTATGAGTCAGCTGATTTCTGATGTGTCTTGATGCTGATTGTTGATGGGTACGTCGCTACGCTCCTTTAGCCATCCTACGGGTTGCCATTGATCTGTAGGATGGGTAAAGCGTAGCGTACCCATCGCAGGCCTCAATTTTCTGGCTCTTTATCCGTCATGACAAATACCGAGGCCGTGGTGCCTACACGCAGTTCTACCTCTTCAGGTACCCTGGTCAGGCGAATGCGTACCGGGATGCGCTGCGCCAGCCGGATCCAGTCAAAGCTGGGATTGATGGCCGGTAACAGGTCGGCTGCCGGTGCGCCGTCCTGCTGGGCGATACCCCAGCCCAAGTTTTCAACAACGCCTTCCAGCGGTACGTCCGGCCAGGTCATCAGCTTGATGACAACCTTGTTGTCCGGTCGGATGTTTTCTATCTGGGTTTCCTTGAAATAACCGTGCACCCAGAAGCTGTTGATATCAATCAGAGCCAGTGCCGGCTGGTTGGCAACAGTTTGACTGCCGTAGCGCAACAGCAGGTTGGTAACGTAACCGTCGACCGGTGCACGCACCTCGGTAAATTCCAGATCCAGTTTTGCGGCATGCAGATTGGCATTGGCAACGTCAACGTCGGCCTGTGCAACCAGCAGGTCATTCTCCTTTCTGACCAGTGCCTGTTCCGAAATAGCACCCTTGTCTTTGCTGTGCAGATCCCTGCCGCGTTTGGCCTGGTCCAGCTTGACCAGTTCGGATGCCTGTGCCTGCTTGAGCTTGGCTTCTGCCTGCTCTATGGCAAGCTTGTAGGTACGCTGATCAATCCTGAAGAGCAGGTCGCCCTTTGCTACCAGCTGGTTGTCGTGAACAGGCAGATCAACGATTGGACCACTTACTCGTGGAGTAATCTTGATAATTTGCGCGCGCACATGACCGTCGCGGGTCCATGGCTGGAACAGGTATTCCCTGAACATACTGGCCAGCACCAGTCCTGCAATAACGACTGCGCCCAGTGTGATGAGATAGCGCATGAAACCGCCTTTACCTTTGCTCATTCTTTTACCTTCTCAGTGGTTTTACTCCCCCTCCCTCCGGGAGAGGGTTGGGGGGAGGGGATTCTGATTAAAGAGCTTTTTATACAGGGATAATAAATATCTCCACAATCCTTGTACAAACAACCGACAGCGCGATGAAGAACAGTGGCGGGTGCCAGATGAAACGGGTCAGGTTAAACTTGTTTAATAGTTTGGCAATGATGCCGGCCAGCAACACACCCAGCAGGATGGCAAACATAATTGGCGGGAAGTAGATGCCGCCAATGGATATTTCCATAGGTATGTCTGCAGTATTCATGTTGTAAAAAATGTTACCTGTTTGTGCCATACACTCCCTCTCCCTCCGGGACGCCTGCAGGGATGCAGGCGGTAGAGCAACGCATGGAGCAGTTGCCGAGAGGGTTGGGGAGAGCGCAGCGAGGGGCCGGGGGTATTATTTGATAATGGCATGATTTTATATCCCATCCAGCATTTTACCAGTCAGGACTTCTCCACAGATCGGTGTCCGGTTCACGCTCGGGTGAGGTGTTGTCGGTTGTTTCCAGAATGTCGCCCCAGTCTGTTCTCTCCTGCATTTCCTCGCGTACGTCTGCCGGTACGAAGTCATTACCAAGACGTACTTCCCAGCCGCCGCCCAGTGCCTTGTAGAGAGCGATGGCGCTGGTGGCAATGTTGCCGCGGGTGACTGCGTAGGCGTCCTGCTGTGATGCCAGCGAACGGGTCGCATCCAGTACGCTCTGGTAGAGGCTAACGCCTTCCGTGTATTGCAGCATGGAAAGATCTGCCGAGCGTTTGGCTGCGTCAGCACTCTGCTTGCGGTAACCGGCTTCAACCTGTGAGTGCAGAAAACTGCTGATGGCATTTTTTACTTCGCCGGCTGCGGTCAGTACAACGTTCTCGTAATTGGCCAGCAACTGCTGGAAGCGGGCATCCTGTACCCGTACCTGGTTCTTCAGCCGGCCATAATTCAGTATTTTCCACTGGAAGGAAGGGCCGGTCGAAAAGGCCAGGTTGTTTGAATCGAACAGGTCACCGAGATCGTCATTGCCGGCATCATTCACGTTCCACCCGATCGAGCCCAGCAGGGTAAAGCTGGGCAGCAATTCTGCGTCGGCAATACCAATCTGCGCGGACTGCGCAGCTGCTTGCAGTTCTGCCTGTTTGATATCCGGTCGCCGACGCAGCAGGTCAGCCGGAATGCCTGCAGCGACTTCTGCGGGGGCGGTGGGTATGTCGCTGGTGGTGCCGAGTATTGCGTTGAGGTCCTGCGGCGGCATTCCCATCAGGATGCTCAGCGCATGCTGGGCCTGCTCGAGTGATATCAGCAGGTTGGGGACCGAGGCCTGGGTGTTGCGCAACTGGGTGGTTGCCTGTTGCATGTCGAGTTCCGTCACGGACCCGGTTTCATACTGGTTGGTGGTTAATTCCAGTGAGCGTTGCTGGATTTTTATGTTCTCCCGGGCGAGCCGGATACGCTCTTCCAGTGTTCGTATCAGGACATAGTTTCTGGCGACTTCTGCGGTCAGTGTCACCAGTACATCATCATAGCTGGCGATGTTGGCAATCAGGTTGGCGTCGGCAGACTCTATGCCGCGCCGGAATTTACCCCAGAAGTCCAGCTCCCAGGCGGCATCAAAGCCGGTGCCTGCCTGGCTGAAATACTTGTCCGAGAAGGGGGTCTCCTTGCCGCGATTGTAGCTGTAGTTGCCTGACACGCTCTGGCTTTGCGGGTACAGGTTGCCGGTAACGATACCAAGTTGTGCCCGTGCCTCGAGTACCCTGAGGCCGGCAATCTGCAGGCTCAGGTTCTGCTCGTAGGCATTTTGCACCAGTGTGTCGAGTGCCGGGTCATTGAAGATCTTCCACCACTCACTCCCGGCCGCTGGCAGGCTGGAGATGCCGGGTGTTTCTGTGTTGTTCCACTGGTCTGCCACCGTTGCATCAGGCGTGCTGAAGTCGGGCCCTGTCATGGCGCAGCCAGTGACCAGGGTGACAGCGAACAGCGGCAGGCTGCGTATGGCGCGTATCAACGGCCGACCCTCCCTTTGTTGCTCATCCTTGTTTTCATGATGGTATATCAAATACCATCGTCAGGCGACAAGCAACACAAGTCATTGTCGCGTCCCTTGAGTGCAACAGATCTATACTACAATGGTACACTCGCCTGACCCGGGTCGGAACCTGAGCTGCATATATATGCCACATATTTCCGAAAAAAATAATCTGATTTATCTGGCCGTGGGTCTGGTGCTGCTGCTTTTCGTGGGTGCTATCGACGAGTACTTTCCGGGGGATATCGGACCGAGACTTGTGCAGGCGACCACGGTGGCTACGATACTTTTCGGTACCTGGAGCATGCGGGGTGAACGTTCACGTCTGATTACAAACCTGTTGTTCGTGCTGGTGATCTTTCTGCTTGTTGTCGGTGGTGCATTGCTGGATCATGCCGGCTTTGGCAAGGCGCACCTGTTTTTGCTGTTGTGCTTTTTTACCTGGGTGATCTGGCTGGTGGCACGCCAGGTGCTGTTTACCGGTGCGATCGATGCCAACAAAATTGTTGGTGCGATCTGTATCTACCTGTTGCTGGGTCTGATCTGGGCAATGCTCTACCTGTTTGTTGCCGAGGCGGTGCCCGGTGCCTTCAACGGCCTCCCGCACGAGCCGTGGCTAAAGAATTTCTCGACCGCTATCTATTTCAGCTTTGTAACAATTACCACGCTGGGTTACGGGGACATCTCACCGGTTTTTCCGCTGGCGCGTTTTCTGGTCTACATGGAAGCGATCGTCGGGGTGTTTTACATGGCTATACTGGTAGCCAGTCTGGTCGGTGTGAGCTTGTCTGACCGCGATGCGAAACGCAAGTAATCCGTACGGTTGTAATAAAGCAGTCCAATTTACAAATATATAAGGAGCAGCCATGAGCAATTTATCCGGTTCTGAAGAGGACAAGGTATTCCAGGCAAGAGCGATGGATGCTGCTATTCGCATCAGCCTGCTGGCGCTACTGGTATTGTGGTGTTTCAACATCATAAGGCCGTTTATCATGCCAGTGCTGTGGGGTGCCATCATGGCGGTGGCGATCTATCCGCTGTTTGTGAAGGCCTATACCGCATTTGGTGGTCGCCAGAAACTGACGGCAACACTGATTACAGTGCTGGCACTGGCGCTGTTGATTACGCCGACAGTGATGCTTTCCGGTTCACTGGTTGAGAACTCCAAAGCACTGGCGGAGCAGGTTGAGACCGGTACCCTCGTGGTGCCGCCACCCTCTGAGTCGGTGAAGGAATGGCCGCTGGTCGGTGAGCAAACGTATGGTGCCTGGAGGCTGGCATCGGTCAACCTGGAAGCCGCCCTGAAAAAATTCAAACCACAGGTAACGGCCGTCAGCAAGTGGGCGTTGTCAGCGGCTGCCGGAGTCGGTGGCGGGATCCTGATGTTTATTGTCTCCATTATTATTGCCGGCGCATTTCTGGTTTTTGGAGAAGGTGGCAGCAAGGCGATAGAGACGATCGCTGGCCGGGTAATGGGGAAGAAGGGCGGTACAGAGTTTGTTGTACTTACCGGGGCCACCATACGCAGTGTTGCCCAGGGTGTGCTGGGTGTGGCACTGATCCAGTCAACACTCGCCGCTATCGGCCTGCTGGTGATGGGTGTGCCCTATGCGGGTGTCTGGGCAGCACTGGTGCTGTTACTCGCAATCGTCCAGCTGCCACCGCTGCTGATTCTCGGTCCGATTGTTGTGTACGAATTTACTGTCGCGGAAACAGTGCCAGCGGTTATCTTTATGGTCTGGAGCCTGATCGTCAGCGTGAGTGACGGTTTTCTCAAGCCGCTCTTCCTGGGCCGTGGTATGGAGATTCCCATGCTGGTGATTCTGCTGGGTGCCATCGGCGGCATGATACTGTCCGGCATCATCGGTCTGTTTGTCGGTGCGGTGGTGCTGGCGGTCGGTTACAGCCTGTTCATGCACTGGCTTGAGCAGGGGGAGGGGGCGCCTGATTCGGAAGCAGCAACGTCTGCCGAGAATTGATCGGTAGCAAGCCGCTCCTGCACCATAAGGGGTATTTGTAGGAGCGGACCTTGTCCGCGATTCTGTTGATTCGGCAGTGATCGCGCATGAGATGCGCTCCTACAGTCACAGCAGCAATCCAGGTGAGGCGGCACAAATGAACAATAACCGCTCAATCCAGCGGCACGGGTTTCGCACCATTCTGTTTTTAGTTGCAGCTTTTTGCGGCACGCAAACAGCCTGTACATCTACTCCACCGGAGAAAGAGCGGTCGTTTCAACCGGACATCTCACCTGCGATCATTAACACTCCAACACTGAAAGTGGTGACGCTCAACCTCGCACATGGCAGAAAAGATGGCATTAATCAGTTATTCAAGAGCGCCGGTACGATACGTCAGAATCTCGAAGAAATAGCGATCATTCTTGATAAGCACGGCGCGGATATCGTTGCCTTGCAGGAAGCGGATGCCCCCTCGTTCTGGAGTGGCAGTTTTGACCATGTGACACTGCTTGCCGAGCAGGCAGGCTACCCGTTTTCTGAGAGCAGCAATCAGGCCGGCAGCCGGTTTTTCAGCTACGGAACGGCACTGTTATCGAAGGTGGCTCTGTCCGGTGTGGTACACCATACTTTCAGGCCCTCGCCACCGACGATGAACAAGGGCTATACCCTCGGCCAGCTTGTTTGGCAAGCGGGTAAGGGAGAACCTGTGCTGGTTGATATTGTTTCCGTGCATCTGGATTTCTCACGCAAGCGCGTCAGGGAACAGCAGTCTGCAGAACTTAGCGAGACACTTGCCGGTCGGGGTAATCCAATAATCATTATGGGTGACTTCAACAGTGACTGGACTGCCGATGAGCAGGTTGTCAGGGCACTGGCAGAGCGTGCCGACTTGCATGTATACCGGCCAGAGGCTGTAGACCTGGCGACCTATTCAAATAACAAACGATATGACTGGATACTGATCTCGAAGCAGCTGGAATTCGTTTCTTTCGAGGTTCTGCCGGATATTCTTTCCGATCATTCTGCCATGGTGGCGGAAATCCGCATGCAAGCATCAAGTGAATCTGCTGGTGCTCTGTAAGATCGATACAAGAAAAGCGCATTACTTTATCGTGATGAGTTCACGCAGGAAACGAAATGTATCACGGCGAACGATTTAACGGCATTAGCCATCTGGTGGGTGCCGCACTGGCCCTTGCCGGCCTGGTCGTGCTGGTGGTGTTTGCCTCCCTGCAGGGAGATCCGTGGAAGATAGTCAGTTTCAGTATCTACGGTGTGTCCCTGTTTCTGCTGTACACCCTGTCAACGCTCTACCACTCGTTGCGTGGACGGGCCAAGCAAATATTCAGGAAGCTGGACCATGTGGCTATCTACCTGCTCATTGCGGGCACCTACACGCCGTTCACGCTGGTAACCCTGCGTGGTCCCTGGGGGTGGAGCCTGTTCGTCACCATCTGGGTGCTGGCTATTGTCGGTATTATCGTGGACAGCCGGCACAAGGAAGGGTCGCGTGCTATACAAATGGTCATCTACCTGTTGATGGGCTGGCTAATCCTGGCTGCCATGTATCCGCTGGTCCAGGCCCTGCCCAAAGGTGGTCTGGTATTGCTGGTGCTGGGCGGCGTGTTCTATACCAGCGGTATTATCTTTTACGCCCTCGATGGAAAAATGAAACACGCCCACGGCATATGGCACCTGTTTGTGCTGGCCGGCAGCATTTCACATTACCTGGCGGTGTTGCTTTACATCTTGTAGTTCGGGTTAGCGACAGCGTAATTCGACCTGCGCACTGATCTCTTGATTCCAGTTCTTACCGCAGATTACATAATTCTCTGACATTTTGTTTCGCGGGTAACAGCTATCGTTGTTGCTGTAAAACGCCGTACATGGCATACAGCACTACTGACAAGTGTCAATTGACACTGGATATGCTAACATGATCAGTAATTTCAGGGATCGAAGGCTGAAACGGTACTACGAGCGAGGTGACGTGCGTTTACTTCCCGCCGACATGCTTGCCCGGATACAGTCGATTCTGGCGCGTCT
This sequence comes from Gammaproteobacteria bacterium, assembly GCA_030632175.1. Lineage (GTDB taxonomy): Bacteria > Pseudomonadota > Gammaproteobacteria > UBA9214 > UBA9214 > UBA9214. Next base: position 3,310 of record DAOVVG010000039.1, on the reverse strand, counting down.
TGATATTGCAGAGAACATCGATGATCTGCGGTTATACAGTTACCGTCTGCATCCGCTGAAAGGTGAACTGAAGGGTTACTGGAGTATTACGGTCAAGACCAACTGGGGGATTATATTTCGCTTCCGGGACGGGAACGCCTTCGACGTGGAACTGATCGATTATCATTAGGAGCACCAGACTATGCCTATGCACAACCCGCCGCATCCTGGACTCGCTATCCGTCATGATTGCCTGGAGCCGTTTGATCTCAGCGTTACGGCTGCCGCCGAAGTACTGGGTGTTACCCGGCAGGCGCTGAGTAATGTCATTAATGGAAAGAGCGGTATTTCCGCTGAAATGGCCATTCGTTTGTCGAAGGCCTTTGGTGGCCGGCCGGAGGGCTGGCTGCGGCTGCAGATGGCCTATGATCTGTGGCAGGCCAACCGGCATGCCGGAAAACTGAAAGTAAAAAAAATCAAAGCCGCTTGAGAGTCTTGATCCCGGCCAGAGCAATTCTCGTACTGATAACAGCTCTGTTATCCCTTGTCTTTTTCCTGCTACCCACTTCGTTCGCGAGCAGTCTGGATACATTTAACCGCTACCACTCAGCCGGGTTGCTGTATCTGGATGAGTCGGGCAAGGTAATCAAGAAGAAGCGTGCCGATGAACTGTTTGTGCCGGCCTCTACTACCAAGCTGGTTACCGCCTGGCTGGCGCTCAATCACTGGGGTGAAAGGCATCGCTTCAAAACCGATTTCTATCTGGACGAGTCCACTGCCAATCCCACTCTCTGGATCAAGGGTTATGGCGATCCCTTTCTGGTTTCAGAAGAGCTGATCATTATCGCCAGAACAATTGGCGAAAAATTAAAGGCAAGAGATATAGTCAAACTGGCCGGCATTCGATTAGATACGAGTTACTTCGCCAGCAACATCAAGCTGCCGGGCACCGCAAGCAGCAACAACCCCTACGATGCTATCCCGAGCGCACTGGCAGCGAATTTCAACACAGTCTTTGCAGTAAAAAAGAACGGCGTCATTGTGTCCGCAGAGGAGCAGACACCCATTACGGCCACGGCCAGGCGCATATACAGAACCATGAAAGGCCACTCTGAGCGGGTCAATACAGGACCTGATCAGGAGGTTGCCGAACGCTACTTTGCAGAACTGATGGCAGAATTCCTGCGCCGGGAAGCGCTTGAGGTGGGAGGCGAGATTACCTGGGGCCAGGTGCCCGAGACCCGGCCGTTACTGTACCGTCACTTAAATACCAGAACGCTGGCCGACGTCATCAAGCCGATGATGAAATACTCCACCAATTTCGTCGCCAATCAACTGGTCTTGATGCTGGGCGCCGAATACCAGGGTGCCTCGGCCAATACGGATAAAGTAACGCTGACACTGAAACAACAACTTTCAACAGAGTTTGGCTGGAAAAATTATTATCTGGAAGACGGGGCGGGGCTCTCCCGCAACAACAGGCTCAGTCCGGTACAGCTGATCGATGTGCTGGGCCGGTTCAGGCGCTGGAAACATCTGCTGCCCGAGATCGAACCCGGTATCTATGCCAAGTCCGGAAGTTTGATCGGCATCAGTGCATTGGCAGGCTACATAAAAAAGCGGGATGAATGGCGCCCGTTTGCGGTAATTATCAATCAGAAGACGCCGTACCGCTTCAGAAACAAACTTGCCGTCGAGCTGAGCAAACAACCCGACTGATTACTAATGTCAGAAAAGTAAAATTCCCCGGAATTGGGTAAAATTTGAATATAAATCACTGGATGAGTGAAGGGGTTGTGATGGGAGTCAAATTATCGATGAAGGCAGGGTTGTTGTGTGCTGTATTTTTGATGATACATGCGGGCCATTCTTTAGCCGGCAATACGTTGGGCGGGGAAGTGGCTCCCGTTAGTGCAGGGCCAGAAGTTTGCAAAGATCCCCGCCCGCAAATGTGTACGATGGACTATCGTCCTGTTTGTGGAACAATGACAGGCGGGGAAATAAAGACATACAGTAACGGCTGTAGTGCTTGTAGCGATATTTCAGTACTGAGTTATGTGCCGGGAGAATGCCCGGAGTAAGTATCATCAAGCCTGACGGGTCGGATTAGTGCCAGCGTAATCCGACAGTGCGGTGTTGTCAGATGATGGCAAGGCAGTTATTGACGAACGTATTGTTAAATACCGCGGCAAGGTTAAAGACATGCTCGCGATTGACGTGGTTGGCTATGCCGACAACGTTGGTGCTGATGACTTTAACCAGAAGCTGTCAGTGGAACGTGCGCAGTCCGTTGCGGATTACATCGATGTACAAACAGATATTCCTCATGACAAGATTGAGGTTCGGGGAAAGGGTGCGTCCGAGTCAGAAGGTGAAACGACGGAAGACCGGGCGATGGATCGTCGTGTGATCATCAACGTCACAGGTACGCTGGTCGAATAGCAGCAGGGCATCTGAAGCTGAAGCGGCGCCTGTTTCCGGAAGCAGGCAGGTGCCGTTTTTATTTGCCTGCTGGTTGAATCGCAGGGCCGAATTCATTCGGTCAACGGTGCTGTAACTGCTATATTATGGAAGTACCGTAAATAACCAAGAACAAGATAGTAATTGGGGGCGCCTGGTAATGAATTTACTGCGAATATCTCTCCTGTTACCAGTGATCATGGTGCTTGCGGCCTGCGCAACGCCCGGCGCAGACCAGACCTATCCGCTGAAATCGACAAGACAACTGCTGGACGAGGCAAGTACGCTTGCCGGAAATGAGGAGTTCATCCGGCAGTTGCGCAATGCCAGAACCTGGGTGCCGCATAGCCAGTTGACTGAAGATCCGATAGAAATCGGCAAGAATGCAAAAATCCCGGTGCAGCATGAACAAGTGAAGGTGCTGGGGCCTTCCAGGGAAGATGCATTGCGGTCGCTGGCACTGAAAGTCTGGTTAATAGAACAGGCACAGCACACAGTTGACATGGTGTACTTTATTTTTACTCAGGACCTGGCCGGACAGGCTGTTATCGGTGCCCTGTGTGATGCGGTACAGCGCGGTGTTGATGTGCGCCTCATGGTGGACTCGATTGGCTCACTGAGTTTCTACCATACGGAAATGATGGCGCTTGAGTCTTGTGCCGACAAAGCCGGCTTTATGCGTACGATTGATGGTCAGTTGACACCCTACAAGGCACGTGTGCAGGTAGTACTGTTTAATTCACCGGTCAGGACAATCTCCTGGGCCAACCGGCGTTCGCATGACAAGTTGATGGTGGTAGATGGTGCCTTTCCGGGCGAAGCGGTGGTGATGACGGGAGGTAGAAATGTCTCGCTGTCCTACTACGGCGTT
>DAOVVG010000232.1 GCA_030632175.1 Gammaproteobacteria bacterium | reverse complement strand
GCAGGAGGGAAATGTTAGTTGCTACGTTCCTTAAGCATGTGTTCGATAATCGGTGCCAGGATGATCTCCATGGCAAAGCCCATCTTGCCGGCGGGTACCACGATGGTGTTGCGTCGTGACATGAAGGAGTCCGCCAGTGTACTCAGCAGGTACGTGAAATCAACATCCAGTTTTTTCGGGTCGCGGAAACGAATGACGACGAAGCTTTCGTCCGGGGTTGGAATGTCGCGGGCGATAAACGGGTTGGAGGTGTCGACAGTCGGTACGCGCTGGAAATTGATATCCGTACGCGAGAACTGCGGGGTGATGTAGTGCACGTAGTCGTACATGCGACGCAGGATGGTGTCGGTCACTGCTTCAGCTGAGTAACCACGCTGTTCGCAGTCACGGTGAATCTTCTGAATCCACTCCAGGTTGACGATCGGGACGACGCCAATCAGTAAATCAACATGCTTCGCAACATCAGCTTCATCAGTGACGATCCCGCCATGCAATCCTTCGTAGAACAGCAGGTCGGTGCCGGCATCGATTTTCTGCCATGGGGTAAATTCCCCCGGTTGCTGGCCAAAGGGTTTGGCTTCCTCGTCGCTGTGCAGGTAGTAGCGACGTTCACAGGCACCGGTCTCGCTGTATGACTTGAAAGTTTCTTCCAGCTTGCCAAAGACATTGGCTTCCGGGCCAAAGTGACTGAAACTGTTGTTGCCGTCTTCTTCGGCTTCCTGCATCGCCACTTTCATGGCTGCACGGTCATACTTGTGGTAACTGTCGCCTTCGATCACGACGGGGTTAACACCCTCACGCAGAAAAATATGTTCAAAAGCCACTTTAACGGTGGTGGTACCTGCGCCGGATGAACCGGTAACGGCAATGATCGGATGTTTCTTGGACATGAGAGTTCCTCGCCCTTATCTATTATCTGGTTAGTCTTGATTACGTGCAGACCGGTGAGCTTGTTTCCGGGCTGCCCTGAGAGTGTTGCTGCCGCGATTTTCGTCCGCCGCGGATAAACCGAGCCGCGTATTGAAACATTATTGTGTTACCGGACTCAAGTAATGCCCTTGCGCGAACGGGCCGGAAAATATCTATATGATGAAGATCAACAGCTTATGATTCTTCGGCCTGTTGACTGCGTGTTTTCTCGACATCTACGCCAGGCTTTGTTCCTGCCTTTTCAAGGGCTTCCCTGCGTATTTCGCAGACGTGACCTTCGGCAATCTGCTGTATAACGCCTGCCGTGATGCCACCATAGATGTCACCGCGAATATTATTAAAGTGCAGGCTGTTGATGAAGCTCATTTTCTGTGTGTCCGTTTACCTTTATAAGGGCGGCAGCATTCTATTATGAGCATGTCCGATAATCGTCATACATCACATATATGGGGGTATACAGGAGAAGCATTCCTTTCAGGCGGGAAAATAGAATGTAATAATAAGTGGTCACGGCATTTGCGACAGCCTTAGATTTAAATACCACGGACTTTGAGAATGAACGTAGATTGTGAGGGCTGGAAAAGTCGACTGTTCCCTTTTCTATGCTGGATTGGTGAATTAAAGAAACCCGAGGTACTGCGCGCCGACCTGATTGCCGGTATCACCGTCGCACTGGTACTGGTGCCGCAGTCCATGGCGTATGCACAGCTCGCGGGTCTGCCTCCCTACTACGGTTTATACGCATCCTTTCTGCCCGGCATCATTGCCGCCCTGTTCGGTTCCTCCCGTCAGCTGGCAACCGGCCCGGTCGCGGTTGTTTCCCTGCTGACGGCCTCGGCGCTGGAACCGATTGCCGGTGCCAACCCGGAACTCTATATTGCCTACGCCGTCATGCTGGCTTTCATGGTGGGTATCTTCCAGATAGGACTGGGACTGTTACGTCTGGGTGTGCTGGTGAACTTCCTGTCGCACCCGGTGGTAGTGGGTTTTACCAATGCTGCTGCCATCATTATTGGCACCTCGCAATTGGGCAAGCTGTTCGGTGTGTCGGTAGAGAAAGCCGTACATACTTATGAAACGGTCTTCAATACGATTGTTGAATCATTTAACAGCACCCACCTTGAAACCATGCTGATGGCAGTTATTGCGCTCGGTATCATGATCGCCATGAAGCGCATGATACCGAAAGCACCCAACGTACTGGCAGCTGTTATTGTGACCACGGTGATTTCATGGCTGATTGGTTTTGAGCAAATGGGCGGGGCGGTTGTCGGCAATATACCGGCAGGTTTGCCGGCGATGGCAATCCCGACGATGGATTTCCAGACCATGGGACAGTTGCTGAGCGTGACGGTAGCGATTGCCCTGATTGGTTTTATGGAGGCGATATCCATTGCCAAGGCCATGGCTGCAAGTACTCGCCAGCGTCTTGATGCCAATCAGGAACTGGTTGGCCAGGGGCTGGGTAATATATTTTCCAGTCTGTCGCAGGGTTATGCCGTATCCGGTTCGTTTTCCCGTTCAGCTGTCAATTTCAGTGTCGGTGCCAGGACCGGTTTTTCGGCGGTCGTGACCGGCGTGGTTGTCGGCATTACCTTGTTGTGGTTGACGCCGCTGTTGTATCACCTGCCACAGGCCACACTGGCAGCGGTCATCATCATGGCCGTGATTAACCTGGTCAAGATTGAACCCATCAAACATGCATGGAAGGTGCAGCGCCACGATGCTGCAGTCTCGATCATCACCTTTTTTCTGACGATTATTTGGGCGCCGCACCTGGATAAAGGAATCATGGTGGGTGTGATCCTGTCGCTGATGCTGTTCCTGTACCGCTCCATGGCCCCGCGCATTGCGGTACTGTCACGGGATACTGACGGCACACTGCGTGATGCGGAAGTACGGAAACTGGAGACCTGTCGCAATATTTCACTGATCCGTTTTGATGGTTCGCTGTATTTTGCCAACACCGGTTATTTTGAAGACAAGATACTGGAGCGGGTCGCACTCAAGCCGGATCTGAAGTATGTCATTATTGATGCAGAAGGCATCAATGAGATTGATGCAACCGGCGAAGAGATGCTGGGTATGCTGACTGAACGGCTGCGTGAGGCAGGTGTTGAATTATTGTTCGCGCGCGCCAAGAAGCAGTTATGGGATACTTTTGAGCGTACAGGCCTGATGGATAAACTGGGTAAAGAACATGTATTTGCCCTGCGTACCCAGGCGTTTAACTATGCATGGGACCAACTTGGTGATAACCATGCCGAGACCTGTCCGTTACGGGTGCCGCGACCAATTGAAGCGGAAGCCTGAGGTTGTTGTGATGCAGCGCTTCCTTGCCAGTCTGCTGACACTGTTAGTGCCTGGCGTATCGCTGGCGAGTACCGCGGCCACTGAGCAACTTGACCTTACCGGACACTGGGTTGGCGTGTTCGGGCTTGCTGTGTTCGTGGTTGCCTATCTGCTGGTGATGGCGGAGGAATTCACCCACCTGCGCAAGTCCAAGCCGGTCATCCTTGCTGCCGGGCTCATCTGGGGAACCATCGCCTGGGTCTATGTGCAGCACGGCTTGCCGCATGCCGCCGAAGTGGCTGCGCGTCACAACCTGCTCGAATACGCGGAGTTGATGTTGTTTCTGCTGGTGGCGATGACCTACATCAATTCGATGGAAGAGCGACGTGTATTCGATGCCTTGCGCGACCGGTTGGTCAGCAGTGGTTTCGGGTTTCGCTCGCTGTTCTGGATTACCGGCATTTTGTCCTTTTTTATCTCGCCGATTGCAGACAACCTGACCACAGCCCTGTTGATGTGTGCTGTAGTGCTGGCGGTTGGTGGTGACAATAGCCGGTTCGTTACCATTGCCTGTATTAATATCGTGGTGGCTGCCAACGCCGGTGGTGCTTTTTCGCCGTTTGGTGATATCACGACGCTGATGGTCTGGCAGAAAGGCGCGGTTGATTTCTGGACATTCTTTGCCCTGTTTCTACCGTCTGTGGTGAACTATCTTGTGCCGGCAACGCTGATGCACTTCGCCGTGCCGAACGAAAAGCCCGTTGCCGGTGGTGAGACAGTCACTATGATGCGTGGCGCACGCCGCATTGTCGTGCTGTTTCTGGCAACCATTACAACAGCTGTGTGTTTCCATAACTTTCTGCATTTGCCGCCGGTGCTTGGCATGCTGACCGGACTGGCTTACCTGCAGTTTTTTGGCTACTACCTGAAGAAGACGGCACACCGGGAAATACAGTCCTCCAGTGACGCTGCCGGCGAGGCGGGTGATGTGGTTGCGTTTGATATTTTTCGTCCGGTTGCCCGTGCAGAATGGGACACCCTGCTGTTTTTCTACGGCGTGGTGGCCTGCGTCGGGGGGCTGGGCTTCATGGGCTACCTGGCGATGGTCTCTGATCTCATGTACACGCAATGGGG
>DAOVVG010000292.1 GCA_030632175.1 Gammaproteobacteria bacterium | reverse complement strand
TCGCATCCTGGTGCCAACCACGGTGCATCCGCACTACCGCCAAACCACGCACACTATAGTAAAGAACCAGAAGATCGAGCTGGTTGAAGTGCCGTATTGTCCGGAAGGCGGCAACACGCTGGCCGATGCACTCAAGCAATATGAAGGTGAGGACATTGCCGCGCTGGTTATTCAGCACCCCAACTTTTTCGGTATTCTCGAAGAGGTGGACATGCTGACGGACTGGGCGCACGCACAGGGTGCACTGGTGATCGGTGTGGCCAACCCGGTGTCCATGGCGCTGCTGAAACCGCCAGGCGCCTGGGGTACAAAGGGTGCTGACATTGCCTGTGGTGAAGGTCAGCCGCTGGGTGTGCCGATGATGGGCGGCGGGCCCTACTTCGGTTATATGTGCTGCAAGAAAGAATTTGTCCGGCAGATGCCAGGACGTATCGTCGGGCGCACCGTTGATCGCGATGATCGCGTTGGTTACACCCTGACGCTGCAGGCACGCGAACAGCATATCCGTCGTTCCAAGGCGACTTCGAACATCTGTACCAACCAGGGCCTGCTGGTGACCGCGGCTACCATTCATATGTCACTGCTGGGCGCGGAGGGGCTTAAGCGCGTCGCGCAGGCCTGTCATGCAAACACGCGCAAGCTGGTGGAGGCCCTGACTGAGAGTGAATACGTTGAACCGGTCTTTAACCGGCCTTACTTTCATGAGACGGCGCTGCGTTTTTCGCTGCCACTGGAAAATGTTATGCGACCGCTGAATGCGCACAACATTCTGCCCGGGTATGCACTGGAGCAAGAATATCCGGAGCTGGCTGACACCCTGCTGGTGTGTGCCACAGAGACGCGTTCGGATGCGGACATCGGGATGTACGCCGATCATCTCGGCAGGATCATCAAGACACAGACCGCGGCGGGTTGCCCGGTCAAGCCAAAGATGGCCTGACGGCCAGCGTCGCAACAACTGCAAACAGGGGAAAAAACAATGGCAACAGTTACCTTGCAAGGCAACACCTTTAATACCAATGGCGAACTGCCGGCTGTCGGCAGCGCCGCCCCCGATTTTCATCTGGTTGACGGCAAACTGGCTGATGTCCGTCTGGCTGATTACAGTGGCAAGAAGCTTATTTTGAATATTGTCCCCAGCCTGGATACGCCGACCTGTGCGACTTCGACGAAGACCTTCAATGAGAAGGCCGGCAGTCGTGATGACGTGCTGGTGCTGGTGGTGTCTGCTGATTTGCCGTTCGCGCAGGGACGTTTCTGCACCACAGAGGGCATCGGCAATGTTGCGCCGCTGTCGATGATGCGTACACGCGCTTTCGCCAAAGACTACGGCGTACTGATGACCGACGGGCCTCTGGCCGGTATTACTGCACGTGCAGTCGTGGTGATCAGTGAAGATGGCAAGGTTCTGTATACCCAGCTGGTACCCGAGATTGCCGACGAACCTGACTACGATGCGGCACTGGCCGCGTTATAAATTATAAGGTGTAGGAGCGGACCATGTCCGCGATCGGTTTTCTTTGGTATTTAAAAACAATCGCGGACGAGATCCGCTCCTACAGGTAAATAGATAAACCGGATTAAACAGTTATGCTTATATTTGAACAATCTCACACCGGACGCCGCGCGCTCGCCCAGGCACCAATGCAGGCAGCCGCTACCCCGGACATTCCTGCAAACATGTTGCGCACGGATGTGCCCGGTTTGCCGTCTACCTCCGAAATGCAGGTGGTCCGGCATTACACGCGGCTGTCACAGAAAAACTTTTCCATTGATACACAGTTTTATCCGCTGGGTTCCTGCACCATGAAATACAACCCGCGGGCCTGCAATACACTGGCTATGTTGCCGGGCTTTCTGGCGCGTCATCCACTGGCGCCGGAGTCCATGGGGCAGGGTTTTCTTGCCTGCATGTATGACTTGCAGGGAATTCTGAAAGAAGTAACCGGTATGCAGGCCGTAACCCTGACGCCGATGGCCGGTGCGCAGGGCGAGTTTACCGGTGTGGCCATGATTCGGGCCTACCATGATGCCAACGGCGACACCGAGCGTACCGAAATCCTGGTGCCGGATGCCGCCCATGGCACTAACCCGGCGACCGCGGTGATGTGTGGCTACAAAGTGCGCGAGATTCCGACCGATGTACAGGGTGATGTGGATATAGAGGCATTAAAAGAGGCCGTTGGTCCACAGACCGCCGGCATCATGCTCACCAACCCTTCAACCCTCGGTGTGTTCGAACGCCGTATTGAAGAGATTGCCGCCCTGATTCACGAGGCCGGTGGCCTGCTGTATTACGACGGTGCAAACCTGAATGCGATTCTCGGCAAGGTGCGACCCGGTGACATGGGTTTCGATGTGATTCATATGAACCTGCACAAGACCTTTTCAACACCACACGGCGGCGGTGGGCCGGGTGCCGGTCCGGTTGGCGTCAGCAAGCGGCTTGAAGCGTTCATGCCGTTGCCGGTTGTAGGTTATGACGGTGACGAGTATTACTGGATAACGGAGGCGGTACGCCCGCAGAGTATTGGTCGCCTGTCTGCCTTTATGGGGAATGCCGGGGTACTGATGCGTGCCTATATTTATGCCCGCATGCTCGGGAGTGACGGGATGCACCGTGTGGCCGATTACGCCACGCTGAATGCCAATTATCTGATGGCCAGGTTGAGCAAGGCCGGTTTCGATGTTGCCTTTCCCGGCCGGCGTGCCACGCATGAGTTTATTGTCACGCTGAAACGCCAGCAAAAGGAACTGGGCATCACTGCCATGGATTTTGCCAAGCGTCTGCTGGACTATAATTTCCATGCACCGACGACCTATTTCCCGATGCTGGTGCCCGAGTGCCTGCTGATAGAGCCGACAGAGACCGAGACCAGGGAAGAACTGGATGCGTTTGTGGAAGCGATGATCAAGATTCAGCAGGAAGCCGAAAACAGTCCTGATCTGCTGAAGGAGGCACCGCATACCCAGCCGGTAAGGCGCCTGGATGAGGTCCGTGCTGCCAAGCAGCTGGATCTTGCCTGGAACGGCACGGCCGAATAAACTGCGCTTTTGTGACTTGCACCAAATATGGCGACTGATCCGGGGAACACCGGCCTACGCAGACTG
>DAOVVG010000107.1 GCA_030632175.1 Gammaproteobacteria bacterium | reverse complement strand
GTAAAGGTATCTTGCACTTCATACTCTTCCAGCACCACTTCAAGCTCACCACGCCTGAGTTCGTCTTCCATGTAGTAATCTGTCAGGCGAACAAGGCCAATCCCGCGCGCAGCAGCCATTACCAGCGCCCTTCCATTGTCGCATTCCCAGTTACCCTTTACTTTCACAGTGCGAACCTCATCGGGCCAGGCAAAGCGCCATGGCATCCGGGGAAGCATGAGGCAGTTGTGTGAACGCAGCTCGTCAGGCGTCTTCGGGCGACCGCATCGCGCGAGATAAGCAGGACTGGCGCAAACCATAATACGTCGCTGCGCCACCTTGCGTGCGATCAGTGCGCTATCCGGCAGATCACCGTGCAGGCGCACCGCAAGGTCATAACCCTCTTCAACAATGTCCACCAGACCCATGCGGGTATCCAGCATGACAGATACATCGGGATACCTGGCCATGAACTCGGCTAGCGCCGGTGCGACGTAGCGCTCTGCATAAAGGCCTGCTGCGGTAATCCGTATCAGACCTTTCGGCAGCTCCTGCAAGTCTGCCATGTCTGACTCAAGGGACTGAATTCTGTCCTGGATCTCGCGCGCGCGTTCATAATAGATACGCCCGGTATCTGTAAGTCGCACCGTACGCGTCGAACGGTGCAACAAACGGGTACTCAAGCGCTCCTCGAGGCGTTTGACTTCACGGCTCACAAAAGAAGTTGAGACATCCAACAGGTCAGCAGCAGCCGTGAAGCTGCCTTGCTCTACCACTGCCACAAATTCACGCAAGCCACCCCTGTCGAACATTATTGCTCCTCAACAACAATGATTGAACCAGATTCAGGGTTAATCCCGGACGGATAATTAACTATCCTGAAACCGTCTGCCAATAGTATGTCATTTAGAGGAGAAGACAAATGATTGAAAATACGAAACAAGCGGTTACACGCGGTGCGCACCATATCGGTTTGACAGTGCCTAATCTGGATACAACCCGAAAGTTCTTTATTGACACTCTCGGATATGAACAGGTGGGTGAAATAGCGGATTACCCGGCAGTGTTCCTTTCCGATGGCAGCATCATGATTACACTGTGGCAGGCATCAGACCCGGTCAACGCGGTGCCCTTTGACCGAAAAAACGTCATTGGCCTGCATCACCTGGCGTTGACCGTAGAAAATGATGCCGCACTCGATAGCCTTTATGAGTGTTTACAGAACACCGATGGCGTCAGCATTGAATTTGCACCGGAGCCACTGCAGGGTGGCCCCACCCGGCAAATGATGTGTTCTATACCCGGCGGTATCCGGGTCGAGTTCATCGCACCGGCCGGTTGAAGTTATGCCAGACTTACCGACAGCGTCTCCCTTCCACCGGGGTGAGCAAGCGATTCAGACTCGCCTCGGTGTTCGCGAGCAAATAGAAGGCGTCGGGCAGCGATTTATCCGTGACTACATGCCCGACGAACACCGGGAATTTTACACCCGACTGCCCTTCATGCTCATCGGTTCACTGGACAATGCCGGGCGCCCGTGGGCATCGGTTGTCGTCGGCCGCCCCGGTTTTATCCACTCCCCTGCTCCCGACAGATTATCGATCCATACGCAGCTGATACACAGTGACCCGCTAAACAATAATTTATCGTCGGGCAGGCCGGTAGGGATACTTGGTATTGAATATGAGAGTCGTCGTCGCAACCGCATGAACGGAAAACTGGCAGCGATCAGTAATGGCGTCTTCGAAATAAACATCGACCAGGCATTTGGCAATTGCCCGCAATACATACAATCCCGCAGCATGGAGTTTTTACCGGGAATCGATACCCCCGGTGAGACACGCCCCGTCCGGACACTAAAGCGCCTCGATAAGCGGGCCAGCGAGATCATTTCCGGGGCAGATAATTTTTATATAGCAACCCATTATTCTGAAGACCCCGAAGATGCCAGCCAGGGTGCAGACGTATCGCACCGTGGTGGCAAACCCGGCTTCGTACTGATTGAGGATGATCAAACATTCACCTTCCCCGATTTTTCCGGAAACTATCATTTCAATACCATTGGCAACCTGACGATGAACCCGCTCGCAGGGCTGTTGTTCATTGATTTTGAATCCGGCGATTTGCTGTATTTGACCTGCAGGGCAGAAATTATCTGGGACAGCGAAGAACGGCACGCCTTTGATGGCGCTGAACGTCTGGTGCGCTTCACACTGGACGAGGGGATCCTGGTCGAGAATGCCATGCCGATCCGCTGGAACTTTCTCGAATATTCTCCGAGTCTGGAGAAAACCGGTTCGTGGAAAGAAGTCACTGAAACAGTCGCAGCACGCATGTCCGGCAATGCTTATCAGGATTACCGGGTCATTCGCGTGCAGACAGAAAGCAAAAATATCACCTCCTTCTACCTGGAACCAATAGACAAGAGTGACATTCACTGTCACAAAGCCGGACAATTTCTACCAGTCGAAATCACACCATCCGGCTCTGACATGCCAATACGGAGAACCTACACCATCTCTAATGCACCCAATAGGTCCTACTACCGGCTGTCGATAAAACGGGAGCCGCCGGCAAGCCCCACGCTGCCACCCGGCGTCTCGTCACATTACTTTCATGACAGTGTCAGCCCCGGAATGACTGTCAGGGCCATGTCACCCCGCGGGAAGTTCACGCTGGAGGAGTCAAACGCAAGGCCGGTGGTACTTGTTAGTGGTGGAGTCGGCGTCACACCGATGATCTCCATGCTGGAGCAGTTACACAAGGACCGGAACGGCTGCGGCTGTGACCGGCAAGTCTGGTTTATTCATGCAACGCAAAATAGTGAGACACATGCGTTTGGAAAGTATGTACGAGACCTTGCCAAAGAATGGCCTTGCCTGCACCCACACGTACGCTACAGCCAACCCCTGGATTGCGACCGTCAAGGGAAAGACTACGACAGCCATGGCCACATCGACATTGACCTGTTTAAATCATTGCTATCCCCTGATGACCACGCGTTTTACCTTTGCGGCCCGCAACCCTTCATGGAGTCTGTATTTGACAGTCTCAAATCGTTAAACGTTTCAGATGACCGCATCCATTATGAATTTTTCGGCCCCGGCGCCACCTTGCACAGGGATCACCCGGGTAAAGTTGACTCGCTTGCTGAAGCACTTGGCGACCGCCTGCCTGTCACCGTCGAGTTTGCCCGTTCCGGCATCAAGACAACGTGGGACCCCACAAAAGGTTCGCTACTGGACCTGGCCGAATCTGAAGGACTGCAACCTGCCTACAGCTGCCGTTCAGGTATTTGCCAGACCTGTTCCACACGCATCATTTCAGGCAGCGTCGACTACCTCGAACCACCGATGACACAACCGGAAAAAGGCGATGCGTTACTCTGCTGCGCCTACCCCCGAGCACGCGTTGAAACCGGGGATGTTACTGAGATAATTGTCGTTGATATATGATTTATATATCTTTTATGAAGTAAAACATACTGACAAGAGCGTACTGCCCTCACACGGCAGGAGATGGGCAGATAACTGGTTGTTTTCGTTTAGTCGATTCCGCGTGTCCACCATGTGCCTATCGAAACAGTCATGACTGCTTATTTGTTATTGTAATTTTTTACCTGTTTCTGGTTGTTTTTTTAGCTCTCATCACCGCGCTATTGCTAACGCCATCACCCACCTTTATCCACAATAATTACCAAACAGCCTGCCGTTGAAAATCATGGGCAAACCGTCGATGAGCAACCAACGGCTGCAAGCGGTTGTGACTTGGTGTGCAGGATAACCAGAAACCCCTCAACAATTAAAGTTGCACTCAAAAACGCCGATACGCGTTTAATACCCCTTAGTGCGTACGCTCATAATATAACCTTGTAAATCAAGCCTCAAACGACACCATGCACTTGAAAACAAACGAAGCTTCGCTGCTGGCTGAACAGGTCAAACTGCTCTACGTAAATGGAAAAAGTGCCAGCATCGCTGTAGCAGGTATTTCAGTGCTTGTCGTCGGAGTATTGCGGGGTGTTATACCAACACCAATCCTGGCCATCTGGCTCGGCTTCATGTTTATGGCAGCGGCGTCACGATTTCTTTTAACCCGTGTATATGATCAATCCTCACCGGATAGTAGCGAAAGCCGGAAGTGGGTAACCCGATATTTGATTGCTACAGCAGCCGTGAGCATTGGTTGGGCGTTAGCTGCAATTCTTTTTATTCCGCACCTGTCTATCGAATATCAGCTGTTTGTTACAGCCGTCATAGCCGGAGTTATGTCGGCAGGCGTACCTGTCCTGTCATCTGTTCTGCCGGTTACTTATGTTTATATTTTGCCTGCTCCAATTGCCCTGGTTTCACAGTTTCTGCTTCAGGAAAACTCTTTCTACAGCTGGTTTGCGGCCATACTTGCAGTTTATACGGCTCTCATGGTTTGGATCGCGCGTAAAACTCATGTTTCCATCACAACTTCCTTGTCCCTCCGGTTTGAGAATGCCGATCTCATTGACCGACTGAAAGAGGCGCAGAGAATTTCCCGTCAGGGTTACTGGGACCTGGATATCCCGCATAACAAGTTCCGTTGCTCGGATTACGCAAATCAAATTATTGGATTGCCGCCTGACTCCTCCGACTTGAACATGGATTTGTTCCTTGAAAGCATTCATCCCGACGATAAGGGTTATATAGAACAGTCTATTAATGCTTCCCTGTCCAGCAGAGAACCTCTTGGTGTCGAGTTTCGCATTTTGTCTCCGAGAGGCGAACGCTTCATTGATATGCGGGGTGAGGTTATATATGGAGACGCAAAAGAACCCCTGGTGATGAAGGGTACTATTCAGGACATCACGGAAATCAAACGCGCGCAACAGCATGAAGTACGACTTGGTCGTATTTTTAATAATTCCAGCAACGAGATCTACGTTTTTGATGCTGATACATTTCGCTTTGTCGAGGTAAATGAAGGCGGACTCAGAAACCTGGGCTATACCAGCGACGAGATAAAAAAGATTACCGCTCTGGACATCAAACCTGATCTTACGCGACAGCAATTTGATGAAATCCTTCAGCCGCTCCTCGAACACAAACAGGAACAAGTGCGTTTCGAGACCCTGCACCGTCGCAAAGATGGCTCAACCTATCCTGTAGAAGTACGGTTACATCTGCAGCATTCCGAAAAACCACCTGTTTATGCAGCGATCATTCAGGACATATCCGAGCGCAGAAATGCAGAAGAGCAAATCCGGCATCTTGCCTTTTACGACGCTTTGACTGACCTGCCGAACCGGCAGCTGTTTAGAGACCGGCTGGAACAGGCGCTCTTGATGGCACAACGACACAAAAAGACGGGGGCGATTTTATATGTCGACCTGGACCGCTTCAAACAGGTCAATGATTCCTTTGGCCATAGCGTGGGGGACACATTACTGAAGCAGGTAGCAGCAAGGCTATCCCAGTGTGTGCAGCGCCATGACTCTGGCAGGAAACAGATTTCAGCTGACGGTTCTGTAAATGTGTCGCGCCTCAGTGGTGACGAGTTCACAGTCATGTTGCCGGAAATCGCCCGGACAACGGATGCCGTCACGATGGCTCAAAGTGTTCTGACAGAGTTGTCAGAATCATTTTGTGCGGATGGTCACGAATTCTTCATCACTCCAAGTATTGGCATTGCGATATTTCCGAAGGACGGAAAAGACGCCGATGAAGTACTGAAGCACGCCGACGTGGCCATGTATCACGCCAAAAAGGGGGGTCGGAACAGATGCAGTTTCTATACAAAGGAAATGGACAAGAGATCGCTGGAACGACTGAGTCTGGATAGCCAGCTGCGCAAGGCGCTTGAGCATAATGAGCTAATACTGCATTACCAGCCAAAGATAGATATTCTAACCGGGCAGATATTGAGTCTGGAAGCGTTATTGCGTTGGCATCACCCGGATGGAGAACTGATGCCTCCAGAGCATTTTATTCCCCTGGCTGAAGAGACTGGTCTAATCGTACCGATAGGCGAGTGGGTCCTTCATGCTGCCTGCGAACAGATAAAAGAGTGGCGCAGGTTTGGCATAGAAAACCAGTGCGTAGCCATAAACGTATCCACCCTGCAGTTTAACCAGAGCGGACTGATAGCGACAGTTTGCGATGCACTCCAGAATAACAGAGTGAACCCACAATGCCTTACACTGGAGCTCACAGAAAACAGCATTATGGAAAATGCGGGGAAGCATATAGAAACATTATACAAATTCAGGGACATGGGCCTTAAAGTCTCCGTTGATGACTTTGGCACAGGTTATTCCTCATTGAGTTATCTCAAACGATTCCCCCTGGACGAGTTGAAAATCGACCGGTCTTTTATCAAGGATATTCTGAAAGACGCTAATGACGCAGCAATTGTAGAGGCCATCATTGCAATGGCACACAGACTGAATTTACGCGTAGTGGCCGAGGGCGTGGAAACAGAAGAGCAATTGGCGTTCCTGCAAAAGCACGGCTGTGATGAATTTCAGGGTTTCCTCTTCTGTAAACCGCAAGCTGCTGAAGAAATTATCAAACTTATCTCCAGTAATAACCAGTCTCCACTCGCTGTGGGATCATAAGCTACAGTAACAGTGGCATGCCCTGACCCTTAAGCCCTGTCGAGCACATTGTCTCCCACCTAAATGCTGCTCAATGCCAGTGATCAGGCTGAAAATGCATGTAACGCACATCAATTTCATCTCCAAATCCTTCATACCCCTGGTTTACCCTGACCTCAAAATGAAATATGCACCACATTGAGCCAGGAACCATGAACACGTTGACCCCAATACAGCAAATCAACATTCTAATGACATTAGATTAACGGGCGATTAGCTCAGCGGGAGAGCACTGCCTTCACGCGGCAGGAGTCTATTGGTTAACTTATTGATTATGTTGAGGCTAATTCTTCTGTGTCCACTATGTGTCCAATGAACCAGTCGTAACTGTTTATTTGTTAGTGTAATTTATTACCAGTTTCTAATTGTTTTTATGCCTTTCATCGCCGCGCTATAACTTACGCCATCAATACACCTTCATCCACGAAAATTATCAAAGAGCCTGTCGTTGAAAATTGCGGACTTGCGAATGGCTTATATCGGCCGATACTGTTGAAAAACTATATTGGACTGGCCACCAGGCGGTTTTCCGGAAAATCCGGAAGCGCCGCCCTGCTGGTGGATGAAGTCTTGCCTCTTGAGCCGATACCCAAAGCACTTCGTGGGGCAGGCTCCGCACCAATGGGTGCTCAGCATGCCTTTCCCGTTGCGCTTTCTGTTTGCCAGCCAACCTGTAGTCATGGGGAGGGTGCTCGGTATTGTCTATCGCACCATTGCCGCGCACAGACCGCCCTACGCACCAGCATCAGAAAGCGACCCTGCAGCAGTACACACGGCACAGCCTGCTTTTGCCCCGGGGCAGCACCCGAAAAACAGAAATCATACCGGCAAGAGCCCGGGCCAGCGACCAGGCTCCGACACACAGGCCTGGAACAGCTCGATAAACTGCTGCTGGTAACGGCGCAGATATTTCCCTTTCGGGTAGGCGATTTTAGTGACTTCCCAGGGGAACAGGTTGCTGAGGTCATGCATGACCAGATCACGATCCTGCTTTGGGGTATAGGCCAGACTCGCAATGATACCTATGCCCATGCCTTCACGGACGTAGGTTTTGATCACATCCGTATCGGCGGCACTGAGCACAACCCGGGGCTTGAGACCATGCCTTGCAAACGTATCATTGAAGTGTCCGCGGCCGGTGAAGCCGG
>DAOVVG010000068.1 GCA_030632175.1 Gammaproteobacteria bacterium | reverse complement strand
TTCTGCCCGCTACAACAACATTACCCTTGTAGAGCTTCAGACGTACAGTACCGTTCACATGCTGCTGCGAGGCATCGATCATTTGCTGTAGCAGCTTCCGCTCGGGACTCCACCAGTAACCGTTATAGATCAGGGTGGCATAGCGTGGCATCAGGTCGTCTTTCAGGTGCGCGGCTTCGCGATCCAGCGTCAGGGACTCCATGGCACGGTGCGCCTTCAGCAGGATGGTACCGGCCGGTGTTTCATAACAGCCCCGTGATTTCATACCAACATAACGATTCTCGACAATATCGGAACGTCCAACACCATTGTCGCCACCGAGCCTGTTAAGAGCCTCCATAATCTGACCGGGGCTGTGCGGCTTGCCATCAATGGCAACGGCGTCACCCTTCTCGAAGCTGATCTCAACATAAGTCGCCTTGTCCGGCGCATTCTCCGGCGATACTGTCCAGAGCCACATATCCTCTTCCGGCTCCGCCCAGGGATCTTCAAGGATGCCGCCTTCGTAGGAGATATGCAGTGAATTGGCGTCCATGGAATAGGGTGATTTCTTGCCCTGTTTTTTCTCCACGGGAATATTGTGTTTTTCGGCATAGGCCATCAGGGTTTCGCGTGAGGTCAGATCCCATTCGCGCCACGGTGCAATCACCTTGATATCCGGATTCAGCGCATACGCGCCGAGTTCGAATCGCACCTGGTCATTACCCTTGCCGGTGGCACCGTGTGCAATCGCATCGGCACCGGTTTCTGCCGCAATTTCCACCAGTCGTTTGGCGATCAGGGGCCGTGCTATCGAGGTACCCAGCAGGTATTCACCCTCATAGATGGTGTTGGCGCGCAACATTGGAAACACATAGTCACGCGCAAACTCTTCCCTGAGCGTTTCAATATAGATTTGCCTGATGCCCATGGCCTTGGCCTTGGCACGCGCCGGCTCGATCTCCTCGCCCTGACCAATATCAGCAGTAAAGGTGACGACTTCGCAACCGTAGGTCTCTTCCAGCCACTTGAGAATGATGGAGGTATCAAGACCACCGGAATAGGCAAGCACCACTTTTTTAATATCAGACATATTTACGACAACCCTGTTAGCCCCCTCTCACGAAGGAAGAGGGGAAACTTTTGATTTACTGCATCTAAACAGTAACGTCTGGCAACCAAACCTGTTTTTGATTCTGTTGCAACAAACAACATTACAGCTGAAAAAACTACGCCTTTGTTTTTTTCCTGCTGCGGCGCAAACGTGACAGCAGGCGCCGTGCCATGTCACCAAACAATTCAGTCTGGGTCGGATGCGGATGAATTGCTTCACCGACCTGTTCAAGCGTCATGTTGGCAGAGACCATCATGACAGCCTCACCAATCAGAGTATCCGCGTGATCAGCCAGAAAATGCACGCCAATCACACGATGTGTGGCCTTGTCAGCGACGATCTTGATCATACCGTGAGTTTCATTATTGATCATGGCCTTGGCATCGATGTTCATCGGCACCTTTACCTCGGCTACATCAATACCACTGGCCCTGGCCTGCTCCACAGACAAACCAACAAACGCCGCCTGGGGACGTGAAAAGATTACGCCACAGTCCTTGTCCTGGTCGTATCGCATGTTCTCGCCGAGGATAGTCGCAGCCGTTACCCGGCCCTGTTGTGCAGCCGTGTGTGCCAGCATCAGGCCGCCGATGACGTCACCCACCGCAAAAATGTGTGGCACATTGGTACGACAACGACTGTCTGCGCCAATTACACTGCGTTCACTGGCAACCCCTGCGCCCTCAAGATTCAGACCATCCAGCACCGGCCGTTTGCCGGTTGCCATAATCACATAATCAACTGTCAGGTTGCGCTTCCTGCCTTCACTGTCGGTATAGGCAAGCTTCATCGCACCGGGCTCACCGCTGATTTTATTAACGGCGGCCGAGGTATGCACAGCCAGCCGCGGCTCGTCATCCAGAATACCTGACAGGGTCTTTGCAATTTCCGGTTCGACTTCGGCAAGAATGCGCTCCTGCGCCTCCAGCAAGATGACCTTGCTGCCGAAATCCTGAAAAATCTGCGCCATCTCCACACCAATCGCACCGGCGCCAATAACGGCCAGCTTCTTCGGCGGCGCGGACAGCGCCCACACTGTGTCAGACGTCAGCACGCCGCCACTCTCAAGTCCTTCCTGCGCGCCCGGAATTGGCGGCACAAACGGCGGTGCACCCGTCGCGACCACGGCGCAACCAAAGCTGACTGTCTTGCTCGCCTTTTCTGCCGGCATGCCGGCACGCGTGTGTGGATCGTTCTGGTTGGTGGTTGTATTAACGGCCACTGTGTGTGCATCAACAAACTGCCCAAAACCCTGCAGGTAATCGATACGCACGCCCTTGTCGGTCTTGAGCGCCATTTCGCCACGTGTTTCCAGTACCTTGCGCCGATGCGTCTCCAGGTCTTTCCACACCAGTTTTGCCTTGTTGGTACCGGTCACACCCAGGTGCGCATCTTCGGCGCGGTCGCGCATACGATCAGCGGCCGCACGCCATGCCTTGGACGGGATACAACCGCGCCACAGGCACTCACCACCCGGGAACGGAGAATCATTGATAATGGCAACCTTTAACTTGTGTGCGACCAGATCTCGCGCACAGTCCTCACCACCAGGGCCGCCGCCGATGACCACGACATCATAATCCCAGTCACCTTCAGGAATGGCCGAGGCACCCGGGCCCATCCAGTCCGACGGCTGCTCTATCAGGGTTTTCAGTGTATGCAGAAAGTTTGCAACATCCGCCCCGTTGATGACCCGATGATCGGCCGTGACAGTAAAGGCACTGCCCTTTTCGGTGTTTGAGGAAATCGCCAGGATTGCCGCCAGACCCGGTGTTGCAATGGCATCAAAATAACTGACGTCAAACATGCCCATGTTGGAAATCTGGAACGTGGCGCCGGTAAATTCTTCAGGGTTCAGGTGGCGGGTACGGGCACGTGCAACCAGATCTTTCCAGTCGTTGTTCAGTTCTGACAGCTCACGTGATTCACAACCGTGCAGAATCGGTACCACCAGGCCACCATCATCAGCAGCTACCGCCATACCGATATCGGCCTGGCTGCGTTCAATCAACTTGTCATCCGGCTGGTAACACCAGTTCATCTTCGGGTGTTGCAGCATGGCGAGCCCACAGGCCTTGGCAACGGCAACCGTGACCGATACGCCTGCAGACTTTGCGGCTCCCATTAATGACTCAAGACGTATATGTGAAGTAACACGGAAAGTCGGCATCGAGATAGACGAGGCCATGGCGCGCGAAATCGCCTTCTCCATCGACTTCATCGGTCGCCCGTCACCCGGAACCGCTACTTCAAACGGGGCCGGTGTACGCTGAACATCACTTGAAGTTACGACGCCACCCGGGCCAGACCCACTGATGCGGTCAATATCCACACCCTGCTGCGCTGCCAGCTTGCGTGCCAGCGGTGATGCCTTGCTGCCTTGTGGTCTTGTTGCCGGCGCCGCAGCAGGCGCCAGTGTTGACTTGCCTGCCGCCGAAGCAGATGCAGCAGCGGGCGTTGCCGCTGCAGCAGGTTGTGCCGATTGATCGGCTTCGCCGTGAACCACATCATCCTGCGACTCAACCAGGTAGGCAATTGGATGGGTAACGGCGATCACAGCATCAATCGCAGCAATCGGGCCGGAGAGAAAACCATCACGAAAAACCTCAACATCCATGACGGCCTTGTCGGTCTCAACGGTGGCAACAATGTCACCGCGCTTGACAGCGTCACCGATGTTCTTTTCCCAACTGACCAGAACACCTTCCGTCATGGTGTCGGAGAGTTGTGGCATTTTTATTACATAAGGTTCAGACATTAAGCTTCAATCCTTTAACACTTGAAAATGCGACTATTCACCATATCCTGCCAACTGACGGGTACGTCGCGTTGCTCCTTTACCCATCCTGCAGTTAACCCAACAATACTCATAAGACCGCAGGATGGATAAAGCACAGCGCGCCCATCAGACGATTGAATATTTGTAAATATTCAGATACCAAACATGTTCCGCACTGCCTGCACGACATCATTCTCATCGGGCAGGGCAGCCTTTTCCATGGCATGGTTATAGGGAATCGGCACATTCAGCGCAGAAACACGCACGGGTGCAGCGTCCAGTTCAAAGAAACACTCCTCATTGATAATCGCCATCACTTCCGCACCCACACCAACCGCCGGCTCCGCCTCTTCAACGATCACGGCGCGATGCGTCTTGCTGACCGAGTTGCGAATACCTTCCCGGTCCAGCGGACTAAGCGCAAACAGGTCAACAACTTCCGCTTCTATGCCATGATGTTTTGACAACAGCCCGGCAGCCTTCAGGCACCAGTGCACGGAAATGTTATAGCCAAACAGGGTGACATCCTTGCCCTCGCGGGCAACTTCCGAACCTTCCAGCGGGTGAAAATATTCCTCTTCCGACACATCACCCCGCATGTTGTACATGAGCTCGTGTTCATTAATAAACACCGGATCATTGCAACGCACGGCCGATTTCAACAAGCCGTAGGCCTGTCGCGGATTGGATGGTGTCACCACACGCAGGCCGGCAACCCCCATGAACACCTTCTCCATACGCGCTGAATGCTGCGACCCCAGTTGATGCGCGGTACCACCCGGCGAACGAATAACGACCGGGGCCTGCAGCTGTCCGCCGGACATATAGCGCACCTTGGCAGCGGTATTGAAAATCTGGTCCATGGCAAGCCAGGCAAAGTTCACTGACATAATTTCAATAATCGGGCGTACGCCAAGAAAAGAGGCGCCAATACCAAGGCCGGTATAACCGTTTTCGGAAATCGGCGTATCGATAACACGCTGTTCGCCGTACTTGTCATACAGACCCATAGTGGCCTTGTAGGTCCCGCCAACGACGCCAATATCCTCGCCCATGGCAATGACCATCGGATCATTTGCCATCTCTTCATCATGGGCGCGCATGATCGCTTCCCACATCATGATGTCAGCCATTACTGCACCCCGCCTTTGACCCAGGGGTCATTTTCTGCCAGCACAAATTTCTCGACTTCAGACATATGCGGCTCTGGCGACTCGGCCGCATAGCGAATCACTTCGTCTTCAATTTCGTCAAGGATTGCTGTGTCCATTTCCTTGTATTCATCAAGGGTCAACGCACCTGATTCAATCAGCCGGTCGCGCAACATGATGACCGGATCACGACCACTCCACATACGTTCTTCTGTTTTGGCGCGGTAGGCATTGGAGTCCGACATGGAGTGGCCCCGATAACGGTAGGTCATCAACTCCAGAAAATACGGGCCTTTGCCGGCGCGCACATGCTTGATCGCCTTGTTCGCCGCCTTGTACACCAGGTCAAAGTCCTGACCATCTTCCTGGGCTGACGGGATGTTGTAGCCGGAGACACGTTTGTACTGATCGATCACGGCTGTTGACCGGTCAATGCGGGTGCCAATTCCGTAAAGATTGTTTTCACACACGTACAGCACCGGCAGGTTCCAGATCTTGGCCATGTTCAGGGATTCATGGAAGGTGCCCTGGTTGTTGGCCGCATCTCCCAGAAAACAGATACAGATCTCGTCACCACCCTGCATCTGGATACCCTTGGCTATCCCCGCAGCCAGTGGAAAAGGTCCGCCGACCAGGGCATAACCGCCCATAAAACGGTTGGCGACATCAAAAATATGCATGGAACCGCCACGGCCCTTGCTGACACCGGTCTCCTTGGCAAACAGTTCGGCCATGACTTTTTTGGGGTCGGAGCCAGACTTGATGGCATGTACATGATCGCGATAACTGGTGATCACATAATCATGCCCGGGCTTTGCCGCTTCCAGCACACCGAAGGCACAGGCTTCCTCGCCCGGATAGAGGTGCAGAAAACCGCCGATGTTACGCTCGACATAGGCTTCATAGCAGCGCTCTTCGAAGCGGCGGGCAAACAACATTTCACGTAACACGCGTTTTTTATCTGTGTCTTTCATAATCTGTCTTTAAAATATGTATGGAAATCCTGAAGATCTTCTCTTAACGACGGGAAAACACACCGCCACGACAGGGCACACCGGTTTCCCGTGCAAAAAAGCGGCCCGCAGGCCTTCATAATAGCCCATCTCCCTGAATTTCAAGGAAACAGCGGTATCCGAAACACAGCAAGCGCGATATGATCAGCGTTTTGCGTTAACAGGTCAAGGCAAAAAGCATGCATATCCCCTACAAACACTCTGAAAATATCAAGTTAAATCAATACTTAAAGAACCCTCAGCCACAGCAGATCGATGCCCGGCAGGTCGCCCTGATCATCGTTCCCGAGAAACCCGGCAAGGCTGCGTGGGACATGCTGGCTTATGCTGACGTGCTGAAGCCACGTTACCAGCACCTGCAGCGCCAACCCGGCGACCATGCCTGCCTGTCGACAGACCTGCCCAACAAACGCGGCACCCGTGTACTGCTGCAAGCCATGGATGCCGAAGCCAGTACCTTTGAGTGCCTGACCATTGCCCGCGAACTTGCCGCCGCAGCTGGCACACAGAACCCGGCTTCCCTGCTACTGCACATTGCAGGCTTTCCACAGGCAACGGCTGCCGGACTGCTGGAAGCGATGACAGCGGCACTGCTGGCCTCGGTTTGCCAGATGCCCAGCTTCAAGTCTGACGCCGACAAGCCCGCTGCACTCAAACAGATTGATATTTACGGTCTGAAAGAAACGGTCGACCTGGCACCGGTGCAGGCCGAGATCGCAGGCAACCACCTCGCTCGCTGGCTGGCTGCCCTGCCCCCGAACGAGCTGACGCCCACCCTCTACCGGAAATTTATCAGACAGCTGGCTGCCAAAGAAGGCTGGACCATGAAGTTTCTGGGTTCAAAGGCACTGGCACGCGAACAGGCAGGCGCCTTTCTCGCTGTCTCCCAGGGCAGTCCGGTCGATGATGCCGGCATTGTTCATTTAAGTTATCGGCCAAAGAAACGCGGTGGCCGCAAGCTGGCACTGGTTGGCAAGGGCATTTGCTTTGACACCGGTGGCGTCAATGTCAAACCGGCTCGCTACATGAACGGTATGCATGAAGACATGCAAGGGAGTGCCGTCGCGCTGGGAACCCTGTTGGCACTTTCGCGCCTTGACTATGACCATCCGGTTGACTGCTGGCTGGCACTGGCGGAAAACCACATTGGCAGTCGCGCCTACAAACCCAATGACGTTGTCATCGCCAGTAACGGCACCAGCATCGAGGTAAAACACACCGATGCCGAGGGGCGCATGGTGCTGGCTGACACGCTCGCTCTGGCGAGCAAGGGCAAGCCGTATCTCATGATTGATTACGCCACCCTGACAGGGGCCTGCATTTATTCATTATCCTCACGCTACAGCGGCGTATTCAGCAACCGGGATGCCCTGCATGGCCCGCTAACAGAGGCCGGGCGCAACAGCGGCGAACGGGTATGGCCTTTTCCGCTCGACAAGGACTTTGACGAATCCCTGAAGTCTACAGTTGCCGACACCCTGCAGTGCACCCTGGAAGGTGATGCTGACCATATCCTTGCAGCACGCTTCCTGAAGCGTTTTGTCGACAAGAAAACTCACTGGGTACACGTGGACCTTGCCGCCAGCAACCACAAGGGCGGACTCGGGCATATCCCGACTGACACCACCGGCTTCGGCGTTCGTTATACACTGAACCTGTTGCTGCAACAGTCTGTAATGGATGACACATGGAACTGACACTGACACGACCGGACGACTGGCACCTGCATGTGCGCGACACCGATGCACTAACGACTGTCATACCGCACACGGCAAGGCAGTTTGCACGCGCTATCATCATGCCAAACCTGCAACCGCCGGTTACCACGACGAAGCAGGCACTTGCCTACCACCAGCGTATCCTTGCGGCCGTACCCGATGGCGTGCACTTCACGCCACTGATGACCCTGTACCTGACCGACCAGACCACGGCAGACGACATTATCGAGGCACAGGCCAGTAACAGGGTACAGGCAGTCAAACTGTATCCGGCCGGCGCCACCACCAATTCCGCGGCCGGTGTAACAGAGATCAGCAAAACCTGGGGCGCACTGGAAAGCATGGAAGAACAGGGCCTGCCGTTGCTGGTACACGCTGAAGTCACCGACCCCGAAATTGACGTCTTTGATCGCGAACAGGTCTTCATCGACCGGCATCTGCAACCGCTGACCCAGAGATTCCCGCAACTCAAGGTAGTACTGGAACATGTCACGACGCGTGAAGGCGTTCAATTTGTCAGCAGCGCACCGGACACGGTCGCTGCCACCATTACCGCTCATCATCTGCTGCTAAACCGTAATGCCATGTTCAAAGGCGGTCTGCAGCCGCACAGCTACTGCCTGCCGGTACTGAAACGAGAGTTACACCGCGAGGCACTACTGGCCGCGGCAATCAGTGGCAACAGGAAATTCTTCCTCGGTACCGACAGTGCGCCGCACACACGTGAACGCAAGGAATCCGCCTGTGGCTGCGCGGGTATCTACACCGCGCATGCCGCGCTGGAACTGTATGCACAGGCGTTTGAAGACGCCGATGCACTGCAACAACTGGAAGGCTTTGCCAGCCACTTTGGTGCCGACTTTTACGGACTGCCGCGTAACACGGACCAAATCACCCTGGTGAAAAAAGACTGGCAGGTACCGGACAGTTACCCGTTGATGGGTTCTGCACTGGTACCGTTGTTTGCCGGCGAGACACTGCACTGGCAGGTAAAAGCCGGATCAACCGACTAACTGACTGATTAAGCCCCCTCCCCCTCAGGGGGAGGGTTGGGGAGAGGGGATAGAATAAGATAACTGCTTAATTTATATCCCCTCATCCCGGCCTTCTCCCGAAGTACCCGATTAAGCACCGGGCATAAAGGAGAAGGGATTCACTTTTTCACTCAATTAAAAAATCTCCATTTCACTACATGATGGGTACGCTGCGCTTTACCCATCCTACAATGACTGACTAATACACCCGCCTGACTGTATAGCCCTGTTGTTCCAACAGGTTCAACAGACCGTCCTCTCCCGGAAGATGCAACGCGCCGACCGCAACAAACACCTTGCCCTGCTGCAAATACTGTTGCATCCGCTCTGACATACGGTGATTTCTGTCTATGATAAGGCGTTGCTGAAACTCATCGGCAAGCTGCGGATCACCCGCTTTCATAGATGCCTCATTCAGCGCCATCAGGCCAGCGAGGTCACGCTGCTTGTAGGCATCCAGCAAGTCTGCATACATGGCATCCAGATCAGGGAAATTTTCAACCGCCTCTTCAAGCATGGAAATCTGGTCTGCCTCGGAAAGTGACTCAAACACGTTCAACTGTTCCTGGATGGTTTCCAGTCCATGCACGACCTTGCCCTGTTGCAAGGCATTTTGATAGAGCATCATATCCAGCACCTGACCGGTCTTTGACGCCGGCATCGACAATGTCACGGCAGCCGCCCACGGCTTCATACGCTCAAGCACAATCTCCGGGATACCACGTGACTGTATCGCCAGGGCCGTCTGCTGGAACAACGGCTCACCAATAATACCGGACAGGACACGACCATCCGGCATCAACATGGCAACACTGGAATACATCATGGCTTCCACATCCAGCAACATTTCCAGCACCACCGTGTCGGAGCGATCAATTGCCTGCTGAACCGGCTGTGCCAGTTTCAGCACCTCCGGATCTTCCGAGTGGATGGTACCGAAAAGG
>DAOVVG010000105.1 GCA_030632175.1 Gammaproteobacteria bacterium | reverse complement strand
CGACTGAACCGGACCCTCGCTGCCCTGCCGACCAGATCGTCGGCTCAAACTGCATGTATGATTTTGCCAAGGATGTCACACTAATCCCCGAAGCCAGACAATGGGGATTGCTCTTGTCTGGAGATTATTCGATCACTGACAGCATCAATGTGTTTGCCAATGCTAACTACACCAACCGCACATCGGAAAGGGATCTGGCCGCAACATCCGGGATCTTCGCGGTGCCTGGTAGTGTCAACACCCTTTATCCGGGAGAAAATGTGGATGTGCGATACCGACTCAATGAACTCGGCCCGCGCACCGATGAATTCGAAACGGATAGCTACAACCTGCTGGCTGGATTAAACGGTTATCTCGGTGATTGGGACTGGGAACTGGCAGCTGGCACAGGCAAGATCGATACTTTGAATACGGGTGTATCGGGCTACACCACCCAGGCAGACGTTGAAACGGCGATTGCGAGTGGCGCTCTCAACCCACTGGGAAGCAGCCCCGGTTTCAATCCACAAGATATCAGCTATACAACCACGCGTGACGGTGAATCCGAACTGAACCAGGTGGATTTCAAGCTCACCGGTGCGCTGCTTGAAACCCAACACGGTGTTGTGCAAGCCGCATTTGGCGCTGAATACAGGGATGAGAGTTATAGCGAGAAATTCGATCCGGTCACCGAAAGCGGCGATATCCTCACCATCGGCGGCGTATCCGGCGAGGGTGATCGTCATGTGTCGGCAGCCTATGCCGAGTTTTCCATCCCGGTGCTGAGTAACCTGGAGTTGCAACTGGCAGGGCGCTACGATGATTACAGTGACTTTGGCGGCACATTCAACCCGAAGCTCGGCCTCCGCTGGCTACCCAGGCACGATTTATTAGTCCGCGCCACTGCCGGAACCGGTTTCAAGGCGCCGGCATTGCATGAACTTCACTCCAATGACATCGTCTCCTTTGAGAGTGTCTTTGACCCGGTGGTTGGCGAACTCGTCGAAGTCCCAACCCTGGCCAGTGGCAATCCGGATCTGCAAGCTGAGGAATCGGAGAACTATACGATGGGCCTGGTATGGGATATCACTCGGAGCTGGGATCTGGGTATCGATTACTGGCGGATTAAAAACGAGAACGCTGTGACCAGCGCAGCCCAGTACTATGTCAATAACGAAGCCCTCTTTCCTGACAGCGTACTGCGTGTCTCCGATGTTGGCGGGCCTACCGATGATATCATTGTGATCTTCAGCCAGTTCCAGAATGTCGCTGCACAAAAGCTCTGGGGCATAGACCTGGACACCGGCGTCAACTGGCGAGCGGGCCAGGCAGGGCAGTTCCACTTCACCCTTGCCGGAACCTATCTGGGATCTTTCGAACAGGAGCCTGTCCAAGGTGCCGGCTTCGTAGACCTGGCCGGCAAGGACGGTCGCCCGGAATGGCGTGCGCAATCTGCACTGTTGTGGAACAAGTCGGACTATGCAGCCAGCTTGACGCTGAATTATGTTGGCAATTACGATCGCCGAATCATTGGCATGGAAGATGATGAAGTCGGCTCATGGACGACCATCGACGGCCAATTCAACTGGATGCCAGCTGGCCTCGGCGGAGGCAAGGTGACTTTCGGTGTACAGAATATTTTCGATACACCACCACCTGAAGATCCTTTCCTCGAAGGTTGGCCGTTCATCAACCGCGCGCTGCATAATCCACGGGGGCGCTTTATCTACCTGGGCTATAAACATAACTTCTGATTTGGATATCGTGAAAATCGGAAAGGTCAGATTGATGAAGACGTTAGCATTGGCCTGTGCCTGCCTGATGACCCCGTTCACGCCGTTGCAGGCCGGTGATCCGCTGCAGGGCAGCATCCGCTTACAGACTGAAGTCGGACGTGATGCGGCACAGTCACAGCAACAGGTTGATCAGTTGTTCGATGAGAAACAACGTTTGCTCGAGGAGTACAGGTCGATCAACAGCGAGCTGCAGAGTCTGCAGCAATACGACAACCATTTGCAAAAAATGGTGTCAGCGCAGGAACAAAAAATCCTCTCCCAAAAACAACAGATGGATGAGATCGATGTGACGCACCGTGAGGTGATTCCATTGATGGCACGGATGGTGGAAACCCTGGAGCAGTTCATTGAACTCGATGTGCCGTTTCTCCTCGATGAACGTCGGCAACGGGCTGCAAATCTGAAAAGCCTGCTCGACCAACCCGATGTTTCCGTTGCCGAAAAATACCGTCGTGTGATGGAGGCTTATCAGGTGGAAACGGAATACGGCCGCACCATGGAGGCTTATCCAGGCAGTCTGCAGCAGGATGGACAGGAGAAAACGGTGGATTTCCTCAGGGTTGGCCGGGTCGGACTGATTTATCGCAGCCTGGATGGACGTGAAATGGGTTTGTGGGTCCAACCCAGCAGATCCTGGCAATCGCTGACGAAAGATTCCCAGCACTCACTGGCCCAGGGCTTTCGCATGGCAAAGAAGCAGCTGACACCTGATCTGCTGAAGCTGCTGGTGCCGGCACCGGAGACTCTGCAATGAAGCTCGGGAAGTTAATTCTGCCTTTTCTGATTTGCTGGGGTCTCACGGCTACCACAGAAGCTGCCACACCATCCAGCCTGAGTGAACTGTTGGAAAACGTACGGCGCAACCAGCAGCAACAGGAGGTCACGAACAGCGAGAGGGAGCAGCGCTTCCTGGCGGAGAAGGACACCCAGGAACAACGTTTGCATACTTTGCAGGAAGCGCTTGAAGCCGAGCAGCGGCGTAGTACGCAACTGCAGCAGACCTTTGATCAGAACGAGGAGACAATCGCCAGCCTGGAGACGAAACTGCAAGCAAGATCGGGCTCCCTGCTGGAATTATTCGGTTTCTACCGCCAGGTTTCGGGCGATACCGCAGCCCTGTTCAAGGATTCTCTGATCTCCACACAAATACCGGGGCGTGTGCAACAGGTCAAACAACTCGCAAAGCATGACAGCATGCCTTCGATTCAGCAGCTGGAGGCCTTGTGGTTTCTCCTGCAACAGGAAATGACGGAATCCGGCAGGGTGGTAAGCTACCCGGCCCGGGTCGTTGCTGCGGACGGCAATGAACGTGAACAGCAAGTGACCCGAGTGGGCGTCTTCATTGCCGTGTCGTCTGGTCGATTTCTGCGCCATCTACCCGATAGCGGCAAGTTGCAGGAACTGCCACGACAACCCGCAACACGCTATCTGGAGCTTGCTGCCAATCTTGAGAAAGCTACCACAGGTATGCATTCCATGGTGATCGATCCCTCCAGGGGTTCGGTTTTCTCACTGTTGATGCAGACACCTGATCTGATCGAGCGCATCCGGCAAGGCAAACTGATTGGATATGTGATCATTGCGGTGTGTGTCATCGGACTCTTCATCGCTCTCAAAGGCCTGCTTCACCTGTTCTATGTAGGGCGCAAGGTGCGTCAACAGCTTAAAAGCGAAAGCCCCGACCGGAATAATCCTCTGGGGCGTGTCATGGCGATTTATCGGGAAAACACCAGTCTGAGTTCTGAAACGCTGGAACTGAAGATGGATGAGTCGATCATCAAGGACAGTTCACGTCTGCAACGGGGTTTGTCGAGCCTTAAGATCCTGGCAGCGATCGCCCCTTTGCTGGGTTTGCTCGGAACGGTGACCGGTCTGATCGAAACCTTTCAATCAATCACCCTGTTTGGCGCCGGTGATCCGGGACTGATGGCGGGTGGCATTTCTCAGGCGTTGGTGACCACTGTACTTGGGCTCACCACTGCCATTCCACTGATACTGCTGCACAGCATACTGGCAAGTCGCAGCAGACACCTGGTCAGCCTGTTGGAGGAACAGAGTGCGGGTATTATCGCACTGCACGCAGAGAAAAGTGAGCGGCATGCCAGTCTGGCCTGAATCGCTTGAACAGATCCTGTTATTCATGGAGCGCGGGGGCACCGTGCTCTGGGGTATCTTTGCAGTCTCCCTGGTGCTTTGGAGCCTGATCATCGAACGCTATGTTTATCTGCGGCTGAGCCATCCGAAATATCTCAAACAGATGATGGAGAACTGGCGGTCGCGTAGCGATACGAATTCCTGGGCAGCCCATAAAATCCGTGAGGCATGGTTGTCCGAAGCCTCCCTGCATCTCACCCGCTCTCTCTCCTTGATCAAGGCCCTGGTCGCGGTGTGCCCCTTGCTGGGACTGCTGGGAACGGTGACCGGGATGATCCACGTTTTCGATGTCATGGCCATTCAGGGCGGCGATAATGCCCGTGCTATGGCGGCCGGTGTTTCGATGGCGACCATGCCTACCATGGCCGGTATGGTGGTTGCATTGTCCGGGCTGTTTTTCAGTAGTCAGCTGCAACACAAAGCAGGACTGGAACGTCAGCGGGCTGCCGAACTGCTGTATGCCAGCGAACAGGAACGATGAAAAAAAAGCGCCTCCAGCCCAGGGAAGAGGAATCGGAAATCAACCTGACACCGATGCTGGATGTGGTGTTTATCATGCTGATTTTCTTTGTCGTGACCGCATCGTTTCTGAAAGAGACGGGGGTGGACGTCAGCCGACCACAAGCCAGCACCGCAGTCCGCAAGGAACATGGCAATATCCTGGTGGGCATTACAGAGGATGATGAGGTCTGGATAGACAGGCACCGTGTGGACATAAGGGCGGTCAGGGCCAACATCGAACGCCTGCATGCGGAAAATCCTGAAGGCGCCGTCGTTATACAGGCCGACAAGGCGGCAAAAACCGGTCTGTTGGTGCAAGTTATCGATCAGGCGCGCATGGCGGGTATCGCCGATGTCTCGATTGCGGCAGTGTTGCGTGATTAGTCTGAGATGTAGTCCGCGGTGTGCTGTGCAATTCATGACATGCGCCGCAATAGTTTAATAGCCCCTCCATGCAAGGTAGAGTGAAAGAAAAACCAACATGCGTATTGTCATCTCCAGCCTCGCTGCTTTGTTCGTTACTCTGGCGCTGTTCTACCTCATGCAGAGTATGATCAAAGGCAGTGGACAGCCAATCGAAAAGCCTCTCGATTATGGTGTGGTGGATTTCGTGCGTCTGCAACAAGAACCGGCAGACAGCAAAACTGAGTCCGTGCAACGCATGCCCGCCAGGCGGCCAGCACCCTCTCCGCACACACCACAGGCATTGTCGACGCAGCTGACTACAGCTCCGCCACCTGCAACACCACAACTGGAGTTCACCGCGGAGTCCTTACCGAGCCTGCGACTGGGTAAACCCTATCTGGACCCGGCGACAGCAGTCATACCGAAAGGAAAGCCATTAAAGACACCGGCAAGCATCAGTTCGACCCTGCCAGCGAGTGGCAATATAGCAGGTGTCGACACATCAACTGTGTCTACTGATACAGCCCCGGACCTGCAAGGCGGGAGTGGCAATGATGAGGCTGAAGCGATACCGATATTCAGGATGGAACCCAAATACCCCCGCAAGGCGGCAAGAAGCAGGATAGAGGGTTGGGTCAAGCTTGAGTTTACCATCACCGAAAACGGTACAGTGACCGCTCCCGTAGTGGTTGATTCCAAACCCCGCAGGACATTTGATCGATCTGCGCTTCAGTCAATACGCCAGTGGCGCTTCAAGCCCAGGCTCGTGGACGGAAGACCGGTACAACGCAAGGCCTTGCAAGTGATCGAGTTCAGGTTGTCGAGGGGGTAGCGATGAGAGCTGTCCTCGTTCTGCTGCTTTGTTTTCTGCTGGCTGGCCAGGTAATGGCCGCAGACAGGGTCGTCAGCGAGTATGTCTACAAACGGTTGACCAGGGTGCATGAACTCATGGACGAGGACCAGCATGAACAGGCGCTGAAACGCTTACAGAAGATTCGGCCGGCAACAACCAACAGATATGAACAGGCCCTGGTACAGCAGACCTATGGGTATCTGTATGCCGCCCGGGAAGAGTATGGTAATGCCATCAAAGCCTTCCAGAGCTGTCTCGCCCTCTCGGCATTACCGCAGACTGCCCGAAAAAATACTTTATACAATTTAGCCCAGCTACAGCTTGCAACGGCCGATGTCACCCAGGCGATAGTCACTCTCGAGCAGTGGTTCAAACTGGAGAAGCAGGCCACAGCACAAGCTCATGCCCTGGCCGGTACTGCCTATGCCCAGGTTAAACGGTATGACGAGGCAATCGAACATCTGCAACAGGCCATTGCAAAGTCGAGTGATGCGACCGATACCTGGTATCGTCAGCTGCTGACGGTTTATTATGATGCCGCCAGGTATAAGGCAGCAGCCCGGTTGCTGGAGCAGATGACACAGCAGTTCCCCCAGCACAAAGTCTACTGGCAGCAGCTTTCCTCTGTTTATCGCTTATTGCATGATGATACAAAGTCACTGGCTGTACTGGAACTGGCCTACCAGCAGAGTTTGCTGAGCAGCGAAAGGGAGCTGATCGAATTAGTCCATTATTACCTGTATATGAATATGCCATATCAGGCGGGGAAACGATTGGCCAGGGCATTGCAGGAGGGAAAGGTCTCCTCGACAAGTCAGCACTGGCGATTGCTCAGTGATAGCTGGCTGAACGCCAAAGAGACACAACACGCCGTGAGTGCCATGGAGCAGGCTGCCGAGTTGGCAGAAGATGCCGAGTCCTATCTGCAGCTGGCACAGCTTGCCTCTCAGACAGAAAACTGGAACCTGGTCATTCATGCTGTAGATCAGGCCTTTCAAATCGGTGACCTGAATGATCCGGGCCAGGGACAGCTACTCAAAGGCATGGCTCACTATTTCAGAGGTGACTATCAGGCAGCCAGGGCTGTATTTGAGCAGGCGCTGACCAATACATCGGTGCAGGCTGAAGCGAGAAAATGGCTTGAATATATGGCCTCGGGTTGAGAACAAGTTCTATTCTTTACTATCGGTTGCAGGCCGTCACCCTGACAGCGCCGCCTTTGCTTGAACGTCCGGATGACATTCTTCCCCTTGCCCATTATTTTCTGGAAAAATATGCCGTACAGAACCAGCGGGAGCATTTGAACGAAAACCTACGGTTTTGAGTCTCACCACTATGCCATAACCGCAGGTTTCTGCCGATTATTCACTGTTTCCCAAATCCATACATAGAGAGTTGTCAGCACCTGTTCCGCTCCTAAATCACTAATTCTTTTGGCGCAGGCGGCTATCATCGACACAAACCGGTGATTTATTCAAAAATCAGCTCGCCATTGATCGTTAATACCCCGTCATTCATTTTTTGGACGGATCTATCCTGTAGAACCGATTATTTTTCTTTCAGTCTTGCCCTTACAACATGAACCACAAGGACGGTTACGGATTTCGGCCCCCGAGAGCCTTGCTATGTCATTACTTCCTGAGGTACTACTGAGCTTTCAACAGCAATTTCCCAGGATTGAACTGGATATACATGTCTCCGGGCGGTTGGTGGATCTTGTAGAAGAGGGTATCGATGTAGCGCTTAGGGTTGGGGAACTAGAAGATTCGAGCTTGATCGCGCGACTGCTTATGCCATGTGGCTTTCATGCCTGCGCATCACCCGAATACCTAAAGAAGCATGGTAAGCCCAAACATCCCCGTGAACTCGAAACACATAACTGCCTGATCTATTCACAGGCACCGCATCCGGATAACTGGCTGTTCAGAGATGATCAAGGGAAAAGCATCAGTATTAAAGTGAATGGCAACCTTCGTTCAGATGCGGGGCATATACTGATGAACTCAGCGCTGAACGGTAACGGTATATTCATAGGACCGACATTTATGATAGCCAGTGCCTTAGAAGAAGGACGATTGGAAACCACCCTGGGCCAATACACGCCGGTGACTACAGGGCTATATGCTGTATATCCCTACAGCAAACTCGTTT
>DAOVVG010000050.1 GCA_030632175.1 Gammaproteobacteria bacterium | reverse complement strand
CTTCCCATTCACCAAACCCGACCTCGGCAAACCGGGGTTCACTCTGCACCGGTACGCCATGGCGTTCGCCAAACGCATGCGCAAAGTCATGACAGCGTTGCAGCGGCGAGGTAACAATCTGCTGCCAATCATTACGGTTCCCGACCGATTTCCACATCTGATCCCAGCCCCTCTCGCTGAGCACATCATCCTGTTGACCGCGGTAACGGCGCCCGCCAACCGGCTCGCCATGACGAAGCAGGTCGATTACCGTTTTTCCACGGTCAGCCGTCATCCGGTTCAGGAGGCCTCGTTGACCAACCGCTGACGCAACTGCTGCCAATCAAAAGCCGGACCCGGATCTGTCTTGCGATGCGGTGCAATATCACAATGGCCGACAAGTCGCTGTGTCGACAGGCCCGTAAAACTCTCTGTCAAGCAGTGAACTACCCCGGCAAGACGCTCATACTGTGCAGCTGTATAAGCCTCATCATCCTGGCCCTCGAGTTCTATCCCGATCGAGAAATCGTTACAGGCCTCACACCCGTCATAGCTCGACTCCCCCGCATGCCAGGCGCGTTTGAGGAACGGCACATACTGAATGACCTCGCCGTCACGACGAATCAGCAGATGACTGGATACCTGCAGGTGCGCTATTTCGGCAAAATAGGGATGCGCACCGGACTCAAGATTATTGGTAAAGAACTGATCGATTTCCGGGCCACCGTACACTCCCGGGGGCAGACTGATACCATGAATGACGATGAGCGATATCTCGCAACCGTCGGGACGTTCATCAAAGTTGGGGGATGCCACCTGGCGGGCATCCAGCAACCGGTTTCTGGAAGGATCAAGTTTCACGCGTTCATCATTCAACAACTGAGATAATTCTGTAATCATACCCATTAATCAGCACCAGTAAACGGTCAACCTCGTTGTTTTTCCTGTATTTACCTTGTCCGACCCGTGACAGCAAATCGCCCTCCCCGCTGCCCGCCCCGATCGGCTAGAATAGCCCCCACAAAATATGACTGATGTAATGGAGTTGTCGTGAAAAACATATTTATGGTGGTTTCCTGTTTACTGATCCTGACCGGTAATGCCATGGCGGAAACCCGCTATGTCAGTGACACCCTTGAAATAACCATGCGCAGTGGCAAAGGCACCAGCTTCGGAATTACCCGGATGTTGCGCAGCGGCACACCGGTAGAGGTACTTGGTGTTGACAAGAAATCCGGCTACACACAGGTCCGCACCAACAGCGGCAAGGAAGGCTGGGTACTGTCACGCTTCCTGATGAAAGGACAGGCCGCACGTGACCGGCTGGCGACCGCGGAAAAGAATCTGGCCGAACTGGAGCTGGAGAACCGCAAACTGACCACCGCCATGGCCACCCTGAATGAAGAAAAAGGTACCCTGGAGTCAACGCTTCAGGAACTGGAGGGAGAAAGCCGCGGTGTCAGTCAGGAACTGGCCGAGATCAGGCGTACCGCATCCAGCGCGCTGACCATCGATTCCGAAAACAAGAATATGAAGGGCCGGATGGTGTCACTGGAACGTCAACTGCAAACCGTGCAGCAGGAAAACGAAACGCTCAAAGACCGTACCGCACGCGACTGGTTTATGGTCGGCGCGGCCGTTGTGCTGCTGGGCATCATTGTCGGCCTGATTATTCCGAAAATCCGTTTCCGGAAAAAATCCAGCTGGGATACCTTCTGACCAGCAGAACCTGCTGCCAGTCACCCGCGACTACTCGTCAGTGACACAGCCCTCGGATGCATTCCTGACACACCGAATATATTTGAACAGGGTACCGCGCTCCGCCTTGTAGGCAGGCATCGTCCATACCTTGCGGCGCTGCTCCAGTTCGGCGTCGTCAAGATCAACCGACAGTGATTTGCTGCCCGCATCAATGGCAATCACATCACCATCACGGATCAACGCCAGCGGGCCACCTTCCTGCGCTTCCGGCACAATGTGCCCGATAATAAAGCCGTGAGACCCGCCCGAAAACCGGCCATCTGTCAGTAAAGCAACATCATTGCCCAGACCGGCACCCATGATGGCCGAGGTTGGGGTCAACATCTCCGGCATACCCGGACCACCCTTCGGGCCCTCGTAGCGAATCACGACAACATCACCCTTGTTGATGTGGTTCTCTTCCAGTGCTTGCAACATATCCTCTTCAGAGTCAAAAACCTTAGCCGGACCTTTGAACTGCAGACCTTCCTTGCCGGTAATCTTGGCAACCGAACCACCCGGTGCCAGGTTGCCCTTCAGGATCTGTATGTGCCCGGTTTCCTTGATGGGGTCAGACAGGTCATGAAAAACATCCTGCCCCTGCCGCAACCCGGGCAGATCCTGCAGATTCTCCGCAATCGTCTTGCCGGTAACTGTCAGGCAGTCACCATCAATCAGGCCCTGCTCAAGCAGGTATTTCATGACCGCCGGTGTACCGCCTGCATTATGCAGGTCTTCCATCACGTACTTGCCACTCGGCTTCAGGTCAGCCAGAAAAGGCGTGCGGTCGCTGACCGCCTGAAAATCATCAATCGTCAGCGGCACATCAACAGCGCGCGCCATGGCCAGCAAATGCAACACCGCGTTGGTAGAACCACCCAGTGCCATGATGATGACCATGGCATTTTCAAACGCGGCACGCGTCATGATGTCACGTGGCTTTATATCCTTTTCCAGCAAGTTGCGAATCGCCTGTCCGGCACTCAGACATTCCGCCAGTTTTCCCGGATCAACCGCTGGTGTTGACGAACTGTATGGCAACGACATTCCCATCGCCTCGATTGCAGAGGCCATGGTGTTGGCGGTATACATACCACCACAGGCACCCGCACCAGGACAGGCATGATTCACAATGTTTTGACGGGTAGTTTCATCAATCTTGCCGGCAATGTACTCACCGTAACTCTGAAAGGCCGACACAATATCGAGTGTCTCGTCATGATAATGACCGGGCTTGATAGTGCCACCATAAATCATCAGCGCAGGTCGATTCAGACGACCCATGGCAATCAGACAACCCGGCATATTCTTGTCACAACCCGGCAGTGAGATGTTGGCGTCATACCACTGCGCACTCATAACGGTTTCAATCGAGTCAGCAATCAGGTCTCTTGATTGCAGTGAATAACTCATACCATCAGTACCCATGGAAATACCATCGCTGACACCAATGGTATTGAAGCGCATGCCGACCAGGCCAGCGGCAACCACCCCTTCCCGAACCCTGGCAGCCAGGTCATTGAGATGCATATTGCAGGTGTTCCCCTCGTACCAGACGCTGGAAATGCCAACCTGTGCCTTGTCCATATCATCAGCAGTGAGACCGGTACCGTGCAGCATTGCCTGGGAAGCACCCTGTGATTTGGGCTGCGTGATACGGGAACTGTAACGGTTCAGCTTCTGACTCATAAGTCTTCTCCAAATAGGCATTCTCGCCCGCCTCGGGCGGGGCAACGGGCAGGCCATTGTACAGAGGGTACCCATCGGGCTGAAGCTTCGATAACAACCTGCAACGTGAATGTCCTGTGAATTCAGTCAGCTAACAGGGTGGAAGGGACGCATCGCCAGCAATCGGTTAACTGGCAATCTGCCATACAGAAAAAGCCAACAGCAGTGACCGCACAATCTTCCCGCGATATTTTTATATTTTATATAAAGAACAAATACTTAATGATTATTATGGGGCGGATAAAATAACTTGATTTTTGTCTCTATAGCATTAGAATATTAGTTGTTTCTTAATTAATGGTAATCTTATTACCAAGCGTGCGTCAGGTGCTTCGTCAGGCTGATAATCGGGCTACCAGCCCTGTTAACCGTCGTCCTGAACAACAACTGCGCACAATTATTGCCACCCTAATGAACGGACCCGATCATGCAAATTCGCCAGCTATTCGATCCAGAAAGCTCTACCTTCAGTTATCTGGTGTGGGATACCGACACCCGGGAAGCGGCATTGATAGACCCCGTGCAGGCACAGGTTGATCGGGACATACAGTTAGTCAGAGAACTTGGTCTGACACTCAGGTACACGCTTGAAACACATGTGCATGCAGATCACGTCACAGGATCAGGCTTGCTCAGGCAGGCTCTCAACTCGATTGTTATGGTACACGAGAACAGCCAGACGAAATGTGCTGATGTGCAAATCAAGGGTGGTGATTTCATCCCGCTGGGCACCAGAAGGATTAATGTCGTCGACACACCGGGGCATACCGACAGCGACATCAGCTATCTGATTCCCGGTGCCGTTTTTACAGGTGATTCGTTGCTTATACGTGGCTGCGGACGCACCGATTTCCAGTCAGGAGATGCTTCAAGGCTGTACCATTCTGTCAGACAGCAGCTGTTCACTCTTCCCGGCGACACCATTGTCTATCCCGGACATGATTACCAGGGACGCTGTTGCTCAACAATCGCAGAAGAGATGGTCCACAACCCGCGTCTGGGTAACGACAAAAGTCTGGAGGAATTTGTCGAGATCATGAACAACCTCAAACTGGCACCACCAAAATATATCCATGAGGCACTGCCTTCAAACCTGCGTTGCGGCGTACAGGTCAGTGACACAGCAACCACGCGACACTGAGCTGCAAGCCATCCTTCTGGAGGCGCCACCCGGAAAAACCCGGGAAAATCCCTAAAGATTCCGGACCGTCAGCCGACAACAAGGTGTATTGCCTGAAATCGGGCAATAGTGAATCACTATTCCAAAACAGCTTGTTGATATGAAAGCTATCCGAAACCGCCTGCTCCTGATGCTGTTGTTCTCGATGTTCTGCATCACCGCCTCCATACAGGCAATTCTGCTGGGCCTGTTCTAGTACGTCCCTGTCGCGCTCCCCTCTTCCGGCCAGTATTTGTTGCTGCCAACACCTGTCTTTCAAGAAGCCGGCCGTACCAGCCGATAGCCTCGTTAGGACTAATTCTACGCACAGGCCCTTATGAAAGATAATATTAGCTTGCTGGTCACGTTTGGCTTCCTGGCAGTCCTGACCCTGATGTTTTCCCTTGCTGCCATCTCGCTGCTGCAACTGCAGCCCATCAACGCCAGTATGGAAAAGCTGGTTGAAGTCACCAATATAAAAACAGCAGCAGCAAATGATATGCGCGATGCTATCCGCCTGCGCGCCGACAGTCTCAAGACCATGCGCCTGACGGAAGATATTTTCGAACGTGACGCAGAACACCAGCGCTTCATAAGTCATGCCGGCAAATACAGGATTGCCAGAGAAAAGTTTGTCAGCCTGGGCATGGAGGAAAAAGAAGCTGTAATCAACAAACAGCTGCAGCAGTTAACCAAAGCATCACAACCCTACAATGACAATGCATCCGAATTATTAATGAGCGATGCACCTGAAGAAGAATTAGACATTGTCATGGAGCAGGCCTTCAAGCTACAGAAACTGATTCTTGACAAACTTGAATTACTGGTACAGCTTGAAAAACAAAAAACACAGGAAACACTCACGATAAACAGAAATCACTACGGCAGCACAAAACAACTCCTGTTTGCGCTGACCGGTATAGCATTACTGTTTTCCCTGCTGATCGCCAGAACAGTCATCAAACATGTTTCTGCCAAGAACCGGCAACTCGCCTACCAGGCCTCGCACGATTCACTCACCGGGTTAATCAACCGCCATGAATTTGAGTGCAGGGTGGAACGTGCCATCCAGAACGCGAAGGCACAGGCCGCCACCCACACCCTGCTATACCTCGACCTGGATCAGTTCAAGATAGTTAATGACACCTGCGGGCATGCGGCAGGGGATGAGTTGCTGCAGCAACTGTCACAACTGCTGCTGGGTTCCGTAAGACACAGGGACACCCTGAGCCGGCTTGGCGGAGACGAATTCGGCATGTTGTTCGAAAACTGCCCGCTGGATAAAGCCATTGAAATCGCAAACAATCTTCTAACAGCCATTGAAGAATTTAATTTTATCTGGGGCGAGTCCGTCTTCGCGCTGGGCGTCAGCATCGGCGTCGTCCCCATTGATCGCAGCACGACCGATATTGCCAGCGCCATGAGCGCCGCAGATTCTGCCTGTTATATCGCCAAGGAGTCCGGTCGAAACCAGGTGCAGATTGCACATATGGGAGACCGACGCCTGCAGGAACGTCACGGTGAAATGCAATGGGTTTCACGACTGAATCGGGCAATTGAGGAAGACCGGCTCACTCTCTATTTCCAGCCGATCATCCCCTGCGCCAACAAATTAAAAAACTACACACACCTGGAAATACTGGTACGCCTGATAGATGATGACGGCACGATAATCTCACCGGGCGCCTTTCTGCATGCCGCAGAGAAATACAACATGGTTTCCAGCATTGATCGCTGGGTCATTGAAAACACCATGTCATGGCTCGCAAAAACAGAAAAATCAGGGGGTCATCCGGTTACTGTTTCTATCAATCTTTCCGGACAAACAATCGGCAACCCGGATATGCTGAAATTCATTATCGACAAGATGGCAGAAACCGGCGCACCCGCCGAGCAAATTATTTTTGAAATCACAGAGACGGCAGCAATAGCGAACATCATAGCTGCTACCAGCTTCATGCTGACCCTGCGAGGTTGTGGCTTCAGGTTCTCACTGGATGATTTTGGCAGCGGACTGTCTTCATTTACCTATCTGAGAAAACTGCCGGTCGACTTCTTGAAGATTGATGGCGTCTTTGTGCGCGACATACTGTCAGATCCGGTTGACTACGCCATGGTCAAGTCAATCAACGAACTCGGCCAACTACTTGGAAAAGAGACTATTGCGAAATTTGTAGAGACAACCGAGCTGGCTGATGAACTAGAGAAAATGGGGGTAAATTACGTACAGGGACATGCCTTCGTAAAACCCCGGCCATTAAATAACCATACACAGAATCAGGCACCGCGCCTGGTTCTCGTATCCTCCTGACGACCAGCCGACTCCCTGCTGCCCGCAGGCAGCTACAGCGGTTGTAATTACTTGCCGACAGCGATAACTTCAGGTATCCAGCACACACCTGAA
This sequence comes from Gammaproteobacteria bacterium, assembly GCA_030632175.1. Taxonomy (GTDB): domain Bacteria; phylum Pseudomonadota; class Gammaproteobacteria; order UBA9214; family UBA9214; genus UBA9214. The sequence continues at coordinate 4,534 of DAOVVG010000050.1, read as the reverse complement.
CCCGGACACCATTCCGCCGTCACAATGAGCAACACACCGTCGCTATTGCATATGATTGAAACACTCGTCAGCACTCCCTCTGTGAGTAGCTCAGACGCGTCACTTGACCAGGGTAACCTTGCTGTGATTGAACACCTGGCTGGCTGGCTCGCTGACAGCGGCTTCAGTGTTGAGGTCATGACGTTGCCCGGCGACAGCAGGAAAGCCAACCTGATAGCAACACTGGGTAGCGGCACCGGCGGGCTGGTACTGTCAGGTCATACCGACACCGTTCCCTATGATGAAGGAAAATGGCAACATGACCCGTTTTCCCTGACGCAGGCCAATCAGCGTCTTTACGGCCTGGGAACATCCGACATGAAGGCATTCCTCGCACTGGCGATAGAAGCGAGTCGCGGACTGCGTGCGGGGGACTTGAAAGAACCACTCATTCTCCTCGCGACTGCTGACGAGGAAACATCCATGGCCGGCGCAAAGGCACTGGTTGACCGCGGGCTGCCACAGGCACGTCACGCAATTATCGGCGAGCCCACCGGCCTCAGGCCGGTACGCATGCATAAAGGCATGATGATGGAGGCGATAAATTTGCAGGGCCACTCCGGACACTCCAGCGACCCCGCCCTGGGCAACAGTGCACTGGAAGCCATGTATAGCGTCATCGGCGCATTACGCGAATGGCGTAATGAACTGCAGCAGAAGTATTACGACGCCTGCTTTGCCGTACCCGTGCCGACACTCAATCTCGGACACATACACGGTGGCGACAATCCGAACCGAATCTGCGCTGAATGTGAACTGCATATTGATCTGCGGCCGCTACCGGGTATGGACCCACAGCAACTGCGGGAAGAGTTACACCAGAGAACCCTTGCCACCCTGCGTGACAGCGGCATCCAGGTCAGCTTTAAATCCTTGTTCGACGGGGTACCGGCCATGGAAACACCGGCCAGTGCCGCCATTGTACAACTGGCAGAAAAACTGACCGGTCACAGCTCCGAAGCCGTCGCCTTCGGGACGGAAGCCCCTTATTTCAACCAGCTCGGCATAGAAACAGTGATACTCGGACCCGGCGATATCGACCAGGCCCATCAGCCGGATGAATACCTGGCACTTGATCGTCTCACTCCGACGATCGAAATTCTGGAACAGATGATTAATACAATTTGTATCAGGCGGGATCCCTTGTTATAACAACCGACAGGGGAAAAATCACCATGCGCGACAAAAACACTCATCAGCAATTCATTGAAAGCTTCCGGCACTCGGCTCCCTATATCCATGCGCACAGGGATCGCACCTTTGTCATCGCCTTTGGTGGCGAAGCTATTGCCGACAACCAGTTTTCCAGCCTGGTACATGACATCGCACTGTTGCACAGTCTCGGTATCAGGCTGGTACTTGTGCATGGTGCACGCCCGCAGATCGAGAAAAAACTCAAGGCAAGCGGTTGCGCATTCCAGTACAAAAACGGCCTGCGCATAACCGATGACGCTGCGCTCACCTGCGTAAAAGAGGCGGCCGGCACCGTACGTGTCGAAATAGAAGCCTTGCTCTCCATGGGACTGGCAAACACACCCATGTCCGGGGCACGCATCGGGGTAACCTCCGGAAACTTTATCATCGCACGACCGCTGGGTGTCCGTAATGGCACGGATTATTGTCACACCGGCGAGGTTCGGCGTGTGGAGGGGACGGCTATCAGACAGCACCTGGCAGACAGGCGCATCGTACTGCTGTCGCCACTGGGCTACTCGCCTACCGGTGAAGTCTTCAATCTCAGCGCAGAAGAGATTGCAACCGCGACCGCCAGCGAACTGCATGCCGACAAACTCATCCTGCTGGCAGAAGGCGACACGCTCAAGGACAGCAGAAGGCGGCTGATTCGCCAGATAGCATTGAAAGAGGCAGTCACTTTGCTGGGCTCAAGAAGGCGGCTGCCTGAATCTGTCGAACGGCACCTGCAACATGCCATACAGGCCTGTCAGCACGGCGTACGGCGCGTGCATTTACTTGACCGCCAGCAGAACGGTGCCCTGTTGCTGGAACTATTCACCCGCGACGGGCTCGGGACCCTGGTTACCGGGGATATCTATGAAGATCTGCGGGAGGCAACGATTGACGACGCCGGCGGCATTCTGGAACTTATCCGGCCACTGGAAGATGAGGGTATCCTGGTAAAACGCTCGCGTGAACGACTGGAAATGGAAATCGACCACTTCCTTGTCATCGAGCGTGACGGAACAGTCATTGCCTGTGCCGCCCTTTACCCTTGCGAGAAACAGCCTCTTGCCGAGCTTGCCTGCCTGGCCGTACATGCCGATTACCACAATGCAGGTCACGGTGACGCACTGTTACAGGCAATTGAAATAAAGGCAGCAAGAACCGGCATCAAAAAACTCGTCGCACTCACCACCCGCACCGCCCACTGGTTCAGGGAACATGGTTTTGTGTCGGGTGACAAGTCAGACTTGCCGGCACGGAAAAAGGCGTTGTACAACTACCAGCGGAATTCCAGGGTGTTTTACAAGCTGCTGGACTGATCATGCACATCAGTGGCAGTACCGCATGAACTTCCGGTTCAAACCTTCCTTTCCAGAGTCGGCCCATCCGCGACCGGAAGCAGGCCCAGGTGCACACGACTATCAGTATGCACATGTTGATTTAGCGCCCTGACCGCGCAGGTCCCCGGATCTTGCCGGGTAACCTCGGCTACACCTCCGAGCCAGAGTGTAATGTCAATCACCATCAGCCCGCCGGGGTACAACAATTGCCGGGTACGCTCGTAATCATACAACTGGTTTTCCTTGCCGGCATCAATAAAGGCAAAGTCAGAACTGCCGTCCCGGTCTGCAGCGCGCAAACGATCGAGCATTTCCAGGGCCGCTGCAAGTTGCAAATCAACCCTGTCAGACACCCCGGCTTCCTCCCGATAGCACCGGCCAGTCGCGATCCGTTTTTCACCAACATCGCAGGCGACCACAGAGCCTTCCGGGGGGGTAACGCCAACGCCACCCACAACGTGCTGTACCCGGGATAAACCCCTGTTTTCAGGCATTTCCGCGCGCCCGGCAATTACACCAACAGCGCCATGAACTGCCCCTGTTCCCGGGCTGACAACATCACTGATATGGCTTCCTGCAGGCTCTCCGCCCGCAGCCGTACCAGCACTTCAGGTTCCCTCAAGCAGACCGATAATATGTACTCATAGAGAAAATTGTTCAGAGGCAATGTCTTATTGGACAGATAAAGCAGACGTCATTTTGTGAATATGCAATTTACAGCAGCTTACAGACAGGTAATATCAAGATAATCTGAGCGTATTGTGCCTGTTATTGATACAAAAGATAACCGGCAGTGACCTGATGTACTGAACGTGTGAGCAGCAAATATGACAAACATCACAGAACATCCGAAATCCGGACGCATAATCAGGGTACTGCAAATCACCGATACCCACCTGTTCGCTGACAGCAGCGGCTGCCTGCTGGGCCTGAATACCGAACAGTCACTGCAAGCCGTGATCGCAAAAATCCAGGCAGAGCATTTACAGTCCGACCTCATACTTGCCACCGGTGATCTGACGCATGACGGCACGCCTGCCGCCTACCAGCGAATTTTCTCTCATCTTGAGAGCTTTGGTCTGCCGGTTTTTTGCCTTCCCGGCAATCATGATGAAGCCCTGACATTGCAACAGTCACTGAATGACGGTTTCATCCAGTACGTTGAACACGCACACCATGGTAACTGGCATTTTATATTCCTGGATTCAACGATACCGGACAGCGAAAAAGCACACTTAACAGAAGAAGCCCTACAAACACTGGAAAAACATCTGCAGTCCGCACCCGACACAAATACCCTCGTTTGCCTGCATCATCAGCCGGTACCGACCGGTAGCAAGTGGCTGGACACCATGGCTGTTGACAATGCATCCGAATTTCTTGCACTGCTGGAAAAACATTCACAGGTTCGTGGCGTTCTCTGGGGACACGTCCACCAACAGTTCGATGGCAGATACAAAAACATCAAGCTGATGTCTTCACCGTCCACCTGTGTCCAGTTTTTACCCGGGAGCAAGGATTTTGCAGTTGATGCGGCAACACCGGGGTATCGCTGGCTGGAGTTGTACCCTGACGGACGTATTGAAACCGGCGTGGAGCGGCTGGATGTCCTGCCCGGCCGTATTGATATAGCCTCCAGCGGTTACTAGAAAACCACCGCTGCTGCAGGCCGCTCCTGCAAGAATATCAATTGTTGCAGGATCACATGCGCGATTTTCAGGGACCGAATTACAATCGCGGACGCGGTCCGCTCCTACAGGTGCTACTGATTGGTGCAAGCACGAATCCGGAAGTTACTGGACCAACTGGTTCAGATCGAAAATCGGCAACAGGATTGCCAACACGATAATCAGCACCACAGCACCCATTACCAAAATCAACAGCGGTTCAAACAGGCCAAGTACTGTGGCAATCATGGTTTCAATTTCACGCTCCTGATTAATCGCCGCCCGTTCCAGCATCTCTTCCAGCTT